>JAGQHR010001114.1 GCA_020431745.1 Candidatus Eiseniibacteriota bacterium | reverse complement strand
CCTCGGAGGACGAAACGCTGGACGGCGTGTCGTATTCCGTCGCATCCCGCCGGGAAGCAGCGGCCGGAAACCGCTACGAAGAGACCGTCTACGCGATCCGCGGCACCCGCCCCTGCGTGGCCGTCCGGACCCTCATCCATTACGGAGTGATCGAAAACTATCCGCCCGAGACGCACGCTTTCGATCGGGAAGCGCTCGGGGCGACCCTGGATCGGATGAGGAAATCCCTGGTGCTGGCTCCGTGACTCGAACCGTCGCGCCGAGACTCGCGGCAGCGTAGAGCGCGCCGAGTCGGGGCTCGTCGATGCTCCGATGATGAGCCGGGGGCTGCCTGCGCGGCCGCGGGGAGTGCTACCCTCCGTCGCATGTCCCACTCAGACTCATGCGCCGATTCCTTGGACGCTACGACTCCGGACCCGTACCTCTGGTTGGAAGAGGTCGCAAGCGAGCGTGCCCTCGCCTGGGTGCGAGAACGCAACGCCGAGACGCTCACACGCCTGCAATCGGGTGACGAGTACCGGCGACTCCGTGAGCGAATCCTCGCGATCCACGATTCGGTCGAAAGAGTCCCACGCGTCGTCAAGCACGGCGCGTACTACTACAACTTTTGGCGCGACGCGGAACATCCGCGAGGCATCCTTCGGCGAACCGACCTGGATTCCTACCGCACGTCCGCCCCCCTCTGGGAAGCAATCCTGGATGTCGACGCCCTGGCTGCCTCGGAGAACGAGAGCTGGGCGTTCGCCGGAACGGTATGGTTGCCGCCCGACTACGATCGCTGCCTGATCCGGCTCTCCCGCGGGGGCGCCGATGCCGTCGTGACGCGGGAGTTCGACATTGCGGCCAGGACCTTCGTGACGGACGGATTCTTCATCCCCGAATCCAAGTCGATCGTCGATTGGATCGATCGCGACACGCTCCTCGTCGCCGACAATCTCGATCCCGAAAGCCGGACCGAGTCGGGTTACCCACGCGTGGTCAAGGAGTGGCGACGCGGTACCGATCTCGCCACCGCCATCCCCGTCCTCGAAGGGGAGAAGACGGACGTCCGCGTCATGGGCCAAGTCGATCACGCGCCCGGCTTCGAGCGCATCTATTTGGAACGGCACAAGACCTTCTTCACGTCCCGACTCTACCTGCGCCACCGAGGCGAGCTGAGGGAAGTGGAGAAGCCCGAGGATGCCGAGGGCTTCTTCTTCCGGGATTGGTTCGTCATCGGGTTGCGGTCCTCCTGGAAGGTCGGATCCGAGCGCTTCCCGGCCGGGTCGCTGGTCGGGGCAAAGCTGGAAGACTGGCTGGCGGGCAAGGCAGACCTGCGGCCGCTCTTCCAGCCGACGGCCGGATCCTCCCTGACAAGGATCCAACAAACTCGCAGCCACCTGCTGGCCG
>JAGQHR010001113.1 GCA_020431745.1 Candidatus Eiseniibacteriota bacterium | reverse complement strand
GGCTTATCCGGTATTAGCCATCCTTTCGGATGGTTATCCCGAACTCCAGGGCAGGTTACTCACGTGTTACTCACCCGTTCGCCGCTCTACTAAGGTCCGAAGACCCGTTCGCGCTCGACTTGCATGTGTTAAGCACGCCGCCAACGTTCGTTCTGAGCCAGGATCAAACTCTCCAATTTAAAGTTCGCCAGCTCGCACCCGAAAGCGCCAGCCAGGTATCTACTCTTGGAGACGAGGTGCCGTTTCCAGCACCTCATCATGATCCCGTCCAACGACGTATTCGTCGTCGGAATCGGAGTCTGGTTCGCCGACTTCTCGTCGACGAGAACCCACTCGTTCTCTTCTCTCTCCTATTCAGTTTTCAAAGAACCGCATGGGGACGTCCGACCTTCCAGCCGTGATCCCTCGGGTTCCGTCGCGTCCAGGTAGGGCCCGAAGGCCTTCCCCAACGCGGAAGACCTAGGGTAGTCCCGCGGCCCCGGGAGCGTCAACAAAAAAGTGGGGCAAAAGTGGAACGGCCTAAGTGCCCGTCCCGCGTACAAAATCCACGTCCTGACGCACCATCCCGACCAGCTGACGGATCGCCGCTGCGTCCGACGTTTCGTGCCGAGCGATCGTCGCCTCCCCGATCTCCACCTTCCGGTCCGCCAGCACCGCGTATCGACCCCGGATCAGATCCGCGATCTCGGGCGGGATCTCCTTCTCCGCCACGCGCTCCATCAGCTCGGTCAACGCCTCCAGCACCTCCGGACGCGGCAGATCACCCGCCTCCAGACGCCGGTCGTCGTACTTCAGCAGCGAGAAGTAGAAGCCCGTCGCCATCGTCATCGTCCGTCCGTCCCCGCCGATGTCGACCGCCTTCCACAGGTGATCCTCCGCCTGAGCGAACGCGTCCGTCGCGAAGTACACGTCCACGAGCTGAAGCTGCGTACCCACGTACAGCTGCGGCCCGATCGGCGAACCCGCCTCGTACGCGGCCTCCGCCCAGCGCGCGCTCCGCTCCGCGATCGGCACCGCCTCTTCCGGACGCTTCAGCGCGCGCAGCACACCGACCAGGCGACCCGATGCGTCCACCGCCTGGGGCAGCAGCTGCGGCGCGCCGCCGGCCATCAGCTCGGCGCCGAGCTCGACGGCACCACGCAGCGCCGCCTCTGCCTCGGGGAGCTGACGCAGCTCGAGGTGCAGGGTCGCCTTGTTCTGGAGCGCGCCGATCCGCAGGAGCTTCGTCGAGTTTGCCGGACCATCCAACCCTTCGAGCAGGCCGAGCGCCTCCTCGGCGCTCGCGAGCCCCTGATCGAGGAGCCGCTGCTGTGCGTAGAGCCCGGTCATGTTGATCAGGGTCGTCACCAGCTGCAGCCTGTACTTCGCGCCCGTCTCGGGATTGTCGACCGG
>JAGQHR010001112.1 GCA_020431745.1 Candidatus Eiseniibacteriota bacterium | reverse complement strand
AGGCGGACCAGAGCGTCCTTCTCGACCGCGTGATCCAGCTTCAGCTGTTCCGGCACGGTCTCGCCGATGTTGATCTTGCCCAGACGCTGCACGTTCGGGATGCCACCGAGGAAGAGCACGCGCTCGATGAGCGACTCCGCGTGCTTCATCTCGTCGATCGCCTCCATGCGGATCCGATGGTAGAGACGGTCATAGCCCCAGTTCTGACACATCTCGGCATGCACGAAGTACTGGTTGACCGCGGTCAGTTCGGCCGTGAGCACGTCGTTCAGCACTTCGATCACCCGCGCCACCATCGGATCCTTCTTCATCACCGTCCTCCCCTCGAAATGCTATTCCCTGTCGGTCGAATCCGGAGTCGAGCCGGACGCGGAGCCGGCTTCCTGGGCCAACATGGCCCGCAGGGCCTCCAGGCAGTCCCGGCAGTCGGTGCCGGCGTCGGTGAGGCGCATGAGATCCTCCAGCGTCCGGGCCCCCGCCTCGATCGCTTCGCGGACCTGTCGGTCCGTGACGCTCTTGCAAAGACAGATCCACATCTCGATCGATCACCCTGAACTGCAGGTTCGAGCCCGAAAACGCGAAGTCTACCCGAAGGAGCAGCCGACTGGGGAGCGGAGTCTAGCGATCGAGCCGGCGGATCCAGGTCCCGAACTCGTCGAAGGACTCGAGGTAGTCCACGCCGCGCGGCCCCCGACGCACACCGCGCGCTCCTCTTCCGCCCACGACCAGACGAATCGGGGACGGCAGGAGGCGGCGCAGCTCCAGCACCACCCGGTCGGTCTGTACCCCTCCCGTGGCGAGGGACACACTGAGTGCGACCACGCGCGCGCCCATCTCCGACGCGGCCTCCGCGATCTGCTCGTGCGGAAGACCGGTGCCCAACAGCAGCGCATCCAGGCCGTCGAGCTTGCCGACGGTCGCCGCCATCTGGATTCCCAGGTCGTGATCCTCTCCGGAGAGCGTCGCAAAGACGGCGAGCGGGGCGTCCTCCGCGATCGGAAGCCCGCGCCGGATCTCGCGCAGCTCGTCGCCGAGGAGGCCCGATACGAAGCGTTCGTGTCGAATGTCCAGCTCGCCTTTGACCCAGCGATCGCCGATCGCTTCCAGGACCGGCGCGATCAGCTGTTCGAGGAGCCCACGCGGCCCGCGGGCCGCCAGCTCGGCCGCGAGGATCCGGCGGATCCCCGGCCCGTCGAAGGCCGCAGCACAGCGGATCACTTCCGAGACGGCGGGGCGCGCATCGTGCGCCGCGGCACCCTCGTCGATGAGCGCGGCGATCTTCGGCGCCGAAAGGGGCACGACCTTGGATGGGCGGTAGCCGAGGGCCAGGGCTTCGGCGACGCGGCGCAGCCACCGGACCTGCTCCGTCGTGTAGCGCCGGTGCCCCGACTC
>JAGQHR010001111.1 GCA_020431745.1 Candidatus Eiseniibacteriota bacterium | reverse complement strand
CTCATCTTCGACGTGCCCGAGTGACGATCGACGAAGACGATCGGGATCTCGCGGATCTTGAATCCGCTCTTCCACGCATTGAAGTTCAGTTCGATCTGGAATCCGTAGCCGTCGGAGCGGACTCGATCCAGATCGATGGCCGCGAGCACCTCCCGCCGGAAGCACTTGTAGCCGCCGGTCGAGTCCGTCAACGGCAGTCCCGTGACGATCCGCGCGTAGACGTTCGCCGAGTACGAGAGAATGAGACGGCTGATCGGCCAGTTGACGACGTTCGCTCCTCCCCCGATGTAGCGGGACCCGACCACCAGGTCCACGTTCTCCTCTTCGGCCAGACGGACCATCTCCGGCAGGTACTTCGGGTCGTGCGAGAAATCCGCGTCCATCTCGAAGACGAAACGCGCATCCGTGTTCGCGAGGGCCCACCGGAACCCCGCGACGTACGCCGAGCCGAGACCGAGCTTGCCGGGCCGACCGAGCACGTGGACGCGGCCGGTGCGCTCGCCGAACTCGCGGGCGACCTCGGCCGTGCCGTCCGGCGAGTTGTCGTCCACCACCAGGACGGAGAGATCGGGGTCGAGGTCCAGAACCTGGGGCAGCAGGTCCCCGAGATTCTCCCGCTCGTTGTACGTCGGAATGACGACGAGGATCTTCACGCGCTGCGCTCGGGGGGAGTTGCGGGGCTCGCGATCCCGGCCGAAGCCGGCGTGGATCCTGCCCGGACGGACCGCGCGCACGTCCCCACAGGCGCCGG
Source organism: Candidatus Eiseniibacteriota bacterium (assembly GCA_020431745.1). Lineage (GTDB taxonomy): Bacteria > Eisenbacteria > RBG-16-71-46 > CAIMUX01 > CAIMUX01 > JAGQHR01. The sequence continues at coordinate 644 of JAGQHR010001111.1, read as the reverse complement.
CCCGGCCTTCCCGGGCCCGGACCGTGTCTCGCGGGGATCGTACGAACCGTCCAACCTGCGACCGGCGAACATTTTAGCACGCCCGTCGGGATCCCGGAAGCGGCCCGGGCGGCAATTCCGGTCGCCCCGGGGACGCCTCACGAACGACCCTCCGGAGGCACCTCGCCCCTTTCCGCCGGGGTGGGCCCCCCGCCGGTGCGCCCGCGGAGCGCCTCCCGCAGCGACGCGATCTGTTCCGCCACGAAGCCGAGCCCGAGGAGCTGCACGCCGACCATCACGATCAGCATGTCCAGGAACAGCAGGGGACGGGATCCGGTCCCGGTGAGCAGCTTCTGTCCCACCAGCGCGAGGCCGAGCACGACCCCGAGGCCGAGCAACGCGAGCCCCCACGAACCGAACAGGAGCATCGGCTTGTCCCGGAACGACATCTCGAACTTCACGACGATCAGATCGAGCAGCCCGCGCAGGATCCTCTTGCGACCGAACTTCGACGTGCCGGAGTGCCGCGGATAGTAGTTGGTCCGGATCTCCTTCACCCGGAAGCCCTTGCCCGCCGCGAGCACGACCACGTAGCGATGCCAGTCCGAGCGCAGGTGGATCGTGTCGATCACCTCGCGCCGGAAACCCTTGATCCAGTTGAGGTC
>JAGQHR010001110.1 GCA_020431745.1 Candidatus Eiseniibacteriota bacterium | reverse complement strand
GTTCTGTTTCTCGCCTCACGAGCCTTTACATAGAGGGGGACACTAGGCTGGTGACTCGGATCTGCGAGCGCCCGAACGATAGGAAGACATCCCGATGCCCTACCGCACACGAACGAAGGCGCCGTGGAGAATCGCTCCCGCCAGCGGCCCCCTGCTGCTCTTGCTGATTCAGACCCTGACGGATCCGGCATCCGCCCAGTCCGGCGGAACCTTCGACTTGCGCTGGGGCACCGTCGACTGTGGCGGGACCACCTTCTGCTCCGGCGGCAACTTCACGCTCGGTGAGACCGCCGGGCAATCGGATGCCGGAGTCCTCTCGAATGGGCCCTTCGCCCTCTCGGGTGGTTTCTGGTCGGGTGGATCTGCGGAGACCAGCGGAATCGACCCGGAACCGGAGGACCTTCCCCGCCTCGTGAGACTCCTCGGCGACGCGCCCAATCCCTTCGATCGGATCACGACGATCAGCTATGAGCTGTCTCTCGACGATACGCACGTTCGGATTCGAGTCTTCGACTCCTCCGGACGGGAGGTTGCAGTGCTCATCGACGAAGTTCGCAAAGCCGGGAGGTACACGGCCGTGTGGTCGGGGCGGGACGTTCGGGGGCAACGTGTTCCCAGCGGAGTCTACTTCTACCGATTCGAGGCCGGATCGGTGGCCCAAATGAAGAAGATCGTTTTCGTCCGATGATCTCGTTCCGTCGTGATTCGTGCGGATCGAAAGCGCGCATGAGGAGATTGCCATGACCGACACCATCGCGAGCCGAGCATCGAAGACCGCTGCCATTCTCGGATTGGTCGCCCTCGGGACGGCCTCCCTCGCGTTTGCCCAAGCTCCGCTCGGAACGGAGTTCACCTACCAGGGCAAGCTCAACGACCAAGACATCCCGGCAAACGCCGCGTACGACTTCCATTTCCTCCTGTTCGACGCTGCCAGCGGTGGCAACCAGGTTGGTTCGTCCGTCGTCCTCGACGACTGGCCGGTCACCGACGGGCTCTTCACCGTGCCGCTGGACTTTCCCGGCGCGTTCAATGGCGACGCTCGCTGGCTGGAAGTCCAGGTGCGGGAAGGAGCCAGCGGAGGCACCTACACGACGCTCTCGCCACGCCACCCACTGACCGCCGCGCCCTATGCGTTGTATGCGCTCAATTCGCCGGGGGGGAGCGGATACTGGCAGGGCGTGGGCTCGGCGATCACCAACACCAATTCCGGTTTCGTCGGCATCAACCGGTCGAACCCGGTTACGGCAGCCGAGTACTTCGGCATCCAGGCGCCCGCGACGGGAACCTCGTACGGAGGGATGTACATCCGCACGGACAGCGATACCGCCAAGCCGTTCTACGGATACAGCACGAACGCCCACACGGCCTGGACCTACCTCGACGGCCAAACCGGAGACTGGCACGTCTACAAC
>JAGQHR010001109.1 GCA_020431745.1 Candidatus Eiseniibacteriota bacterium | reverse complement strand
GCGGTCGCCACCTCCGGCGCATCCTTCAATACGGCCCTCAACTTGTATCCGCCGAACGGAGGATCCTCGGTCTTCAACTCCGGCGGGGGAGACCGCATCGACGCCCAGCTCAACGCCACCGGAACCTGGACCGTCGTCATCGAGGATCTCGGCGACAGTCACGCCGGCACCTATGGCGTCTCCCTGGCGAATCTGACCGTCGGACCCTACCTGACCCAGGCCGACACCGACGGCGGACACATTGCCAGCACCGCCGATATCGCGGGCCGCATCGCGCCGATCCCGGACTTCGATCCTTACCAGTTCAACGGGGTGACGGGTGACACGATCCACGTGTCGGCCGTGACCACTTCGGGATCGATCAACACGATGATCTACCTCTATCCGCCGAGCGGGGGTAGCGCCGTCATCGCGACCGCGAGCGACCAGGTGACGTTGGTCTTGCCGAGCAGCGGGGCATGGGGACTCGTGATCGAGGACTCCGGGCTCAACGATACGGGGACCTACAACCTCACGTTCGAGACCTCCGGGGATGTCGCGAGCGTTCCGGGAGACCCGGAAGTCGGAGAGACACCGCTCGCCCCGACCCGCCTCGCGCTGGCCGCTCCCGTCCCCAATCCGTGCGCGAGCAACGCAGCGTTGACGTTCGCCCTTCCGACGGACGGACCCGCCAGCCTACGGATCTACGACGCTTCGGGAAGTCTGATCAGGAATCTCGTTCACGCCAGTCTCCCCGCGGGCACCCATCGTTACGAATGGGACGGCCGGAACGAGCATGGCGAGCGGGTCGCGAACGGAATCTACTACCTCGAGCTGCGGGCTGGTAACGAAGCGACCCGTACCAAGCTCGTGGTCGTGCGGTAGGTCGTACGAACGAAAGCGGCACGAGCGCATCGATCGTTTGACGCGATTTCCGACGGTCCCCGAAAACGGTCCGCCGTACGAACGAAAGCGGGGTGGGAGCCGTAGCTCCCACCCCTTCGTTCCTCGTGCACGCACCGGCCGAGGAGATCACTTCGATGCGTTGCGGGGACCGACCTTCCGGTGAATCGTTCGGGAGGCGATCCCCAAGAGGCGCGCCGCCTGCTCCTTGTTCCCGCCGGTGTGCTGCAGCGTCGCGCGGATGATCCGATCCTCGGCTTCCCGCATCGGCATGCCGACGGGAATGCGGATCTCCGGCGACGGCGTCACGGCTGCGTGAATCGCCGGGGGCAGATCCTCTTCGGCCAGCAACGTGCCCCTTCCAAGCACCACGGCACGCTCGACTACGTTTTCGAGCTCGCGGACATTGCCGGGCCAACCGTAGGTGGTGATGGCCTGGATGGCGTTGGGCGAGAACCGCAGCGCGGAGCGCCCCAGACGCTGGGCAACCTTGTCGAGAATGTGTTCGGCGATCTCGAGGATGTCGCTGCCG
>JAGQHR010001108.1 GCA_020431745.1 Candidatus Eiseniibacteriota bacterium | reverse complement strand
CGCGTCTCCCGCGGCGGAGGACGCGTGCGGAGGTGGACCGTCGGATGCCGGCCGCGACGGATCGGCGGCAGCTTCCGAGCCGGGTTCGGTCACCTCTGGGTCCCGTGGCGGGAGCGGCGAACCGGACTGGGCGTCGCCTTGGCGGGTCGAGTCTGACATGATACGGTCTGCCGCTCATGGTAACACAGCGGGGGAGGCGGGCTCATGGAGGGCCAGGGGATCAAGGTCGCGTTCATCGGGAGCCATGGTGTGGGCAAGACCACGCTGTGCTACGAGATCGCCGCGCGACTCAAGAGACGCGATCTCCGGGTGGACCTGGTCAAGGAGGTGGCCCGTCGCTGTCCGCTGCCTATCAATAAGGAAAGCACGATCGACGCCCAGGCCTGGATCCTCCACACCCAGATGGCGATGGAGATCGAGACCCGGCGCGATCACGACGTGGTCATCTGCGACCGCTCGGTGCTGGACAACTACGCCTACCTGGTGGCCGCCTGCGGTCGCCAGCCCGTCTATGACGCGCTCGTGAGGGCTTGGCTGCCGACCTACGATCTGATGGTCTGGGTCCCGATCACCGAGACTCCCCGCTTCGACGGGATCCGCGATACCGATCGAACCTTCCAGGAGCGGATCGACACCCTGATCGGTCAGCTCGTCACGGACTTGGGTGCCGATCTCCCCGCGCCGCCGCTCCGGCTCCATGGACTGGATCGCGAGAGCTGGGTCGGTCACATCATGCGGGCGATGCCGTTCGACAACGTGCAGCTTCCACTCTTCGGCGAAGAGGATCTCTCGTGAATCGCTTTCTGCCTCACATCTTCCTGGTGACCGCGTTGGTCTGCAACGCGGCGGCGAACGTCATCATCAAGCACGCGATGACCAAGGGCACACCGCCGCCGGTCGGGGCTCCGCTGATGACGAAGCTGCTGGCCGTCCTCAGTCCGCTCTTCGTGCTCGGAGTGACGTTGTTCGGGCTCAACCTGCTCTGCTATTCGATCGCCCTGCGGACGTTCCGCATCTCGGTCGCCTATCCGATCATGGTGTCGGGCGGCTACTGTCTGATCCTCATCGCGGGATGGTTCCTCTTCCACGAGAAGCTGAACCTGGTCCAGTACAGCGGCATCGCTCTCATCCTCTCTGGCATCTGGCTCGTCGTCCGCTGACCCGACGCACGTGCTGGCGAAAGATCTGTACCGCGGGTTGCCGCCCACGATTCTGTTAGCGCAGTCGGATCAGGGGGCGGGACCACTCGCCGGTGGTGGAGGTGACGCGGACCCAGTAGGTGCCGGCGCCCAAGTCGCGTCCCGCGTCGTCCTTTCCGTCCCAGGTGAATGCCGGGGCGCCACTCGCGTCGGACTCGCCAGGAGAGATCGTGCGGACCGTGCGCCCCATCACGTCGTGGATCGTGACTAGGATCGCCGCGGTG
>JAGQHR010001107.1 GCA_020431745.1 Candidatus Eiseniibacteriota bacterium | reverse complement strand
CCATCCCACCCCACGCGATCCAGGCGGCCCTACGACCGCCGACCCGATCCGTGATCGCGAACAGGAGCACGCAGGAGACGCTACCGAGCGCCGCTTGCGCGAAACGGGCCGCATCCACGTTCGGCCCCGTGATCCGATAGAGCCACGAGAGGGCGTAGGGATAGAGCGGGGGTTGCCAGAACGGACCGGGCGCGGCCGGCGCCCCGGTCAGGAGCCGCACCGCCTGTTCCTGATAAGTCCGCGCATCGACGAAGAGACTTTGAAAGAACGCCAGGCCGCGCAGCTCGGCGAAGACCGCCACCCGGAGGAGAAAGGGAACGCCGAAGAGAAGTCCGATTCGCCGTCCACGCCCTGGATCGCGCGTCATCCTTCTCCCGCCTCGTCGTCGCCGGCCGCCTCACGGGTCCCCTGCCCGGAGCGGCCGGCCCGTCCGAAGCGGGCTTCCACGGCCTGCTTCAGGAGAAACTCGATCTGGGCGTTCACGCTCCGGAGCTCGGCCTCGGCCCACCGGCGGACCTGGTCGTAGAGCTCCGGATCGAGCCGGAGCGGGAACGCCTTCTTCTGCGTCACGATCGACCCACGTCAGTTGTAGAGCGTACCCACGTTGACCACCGGCGAGGTCGAGTGGTCTCCGCAGAGCACGACCATCAGGTTGCTGACCATGGCCGCGCGTCGCTCGTCGTCCAGCTCGACGACCGAACCCTCCTTGAGGAGTCCGAGCGCGTCCTGCACCATCCCGACCGCTCCTTCCACGATCTTGTAGCGCGCCGCCACGACCGCCTCGGCCTGCTGCCGCTGCAGCATGGCCCCGGCGATCTCGGGCGCGTACGCCAGATGGCTCAGCCGGGCCTCGATCACCTCGACGCCCGCGCGGGAGAGGCGCTGGCCGAGCTCTTCCTGCAGGTGATGGTTGATCTCGTCGGTCGCGCCCCGGAGCGACATGATGTCTTCCGGGCCGTCACCCGGGCCGGTGTCCGGACCATCGTACGGATACGAGCTCGCGAGCTTGCGCACCGCCGTCTCGCTCTGGGTCGACACGAAGTGCCCATAGTCGTCGACGTCGAACGACGCCTGCGCGGTCTCCCGCACCTGCCAGACCACGACGGCACCGATCTCGATCGGATTACCGCGTGCGTCGTTGACCTTCAGCTTCTCGCTGTTCAGCGTGCGCGCCCGCAGAGAGATCTTGCTGCGCTTGAGCAGCGGGTTGGTCCACCAGAACCCGTTCTGCTTGATCGATCCTCGATAGTTTCCGAAGAGAACCAGCACCGCCGCCTGGTTGGGGTTCACCACGCAGAAGCCGGCCGTCAGGAAGACCGCCAGGAGCAGACCGAAGATCCCCGGGATCACCAGCAGACCGTCCTTGATCGTCGTCCCGTTCCAGATGATGAACGCCAGGCTGCCGAAGAAGAGCAGCAGGACCAGGC
>JAGQHR010001106.1 GCA_020431745.1 Candidatus Eiseniibacteriota bacterium | reverse complement strand
GAGCAGGGTGCCTTGTGCGCGGAGTGTCACGAGGTTGCGGACCCGACCGCGCGGAGCGTGCACGGTCCGGTGGCGTCCGGTCAATGCAGCGAGTGCCATCTGCCGCACTCCGGCCGCCTCGCGTCGCTGTTGGCCGATCGTCCGCAGAATCTGTGCGTGCAGTGCCACGAGGATGTCAGCGCCCGGATCTCCGCGGGTGTGGCACATCCCCCGGCCGAGGAAGGGGAGTGCCTGACCTGCCACCAGCCGCACCAGAGCGAGGAGGCCTCGTTGCTCACCGAGGGGATTTCGGACCTGTGCGCGAGCTGTCACGACCTCGAGTATCACGACCTCCGTGAGGCCCATCTCGGCGCGGTCGGAACGAGCGTCGATTGCCGGGGCTGCCACGACCCGCACGGTTCCAAGGAAGCCGGTCTGTTCCAGGAGCTGACCCATGCGCCCTTCGCCGCCGGGGGATGCGAGGCATGCCACCCGTCGAATCCGCGTGGAGGTGAGCGATGAGTCCCCGAACCCTCCGGCCGGCGGCGCGCTCCGTGTGGGCAATTCTCTTGCTGGTCGTGATGATCTTCGGCGCGCTCGGGACGGTTCGGGCTGAGGACGAGGACGAGGACGAGGCTGGCGGTGTCCCGCCCGTGGACCAGCCCGCCGCGTGCTTCGGTTGCCATTCGAACATCGAGGCGGCCAACCAGATGCCGCACGTCCATGCCGCGTTCGAGGACGGGGAGTGCTCCAACTGCCACAACCCGCATGCGTCGCGGCACGCCGCCTTGCTGCAGGAGGAGGTCGGGGATCTCTGCACGTCGTGCCATGACACGATCGCCGACGAAATGCGGAAGCCCGTGCCCCATCCACCGGTCGAGCAGGGCGATTGCACGCAGTGCCACGAGCCCCACGCCGGCAAGCAGGACTATCTGTTGGTCGAGCGCACCGGGCCGCTCTGTGCGACCTGTCATGCCGTCTCCGAGCAGTGGACGTCGCAGGCCGATGTGCACGATCCCGTCCGCAAGGGGCAGTGCTACCGGTGTCATGAGGTCCACGGATCGTCCAATGAGCACCTGCTGACCGCCGTGGTGCCCGATGTCTGCCAGCAGTGCCACGCGAAGGATCCAAAGGTCGAGCGGGCGCATCCCGAGAAAGCGATCCGCGAGTCGGACTGCACGGCGTGCCACGATCCCCATGCGTCCGACGCCCCGCATCTGCTGAGGAAGAACCAGCACGCGCCGTTCGCCGGCGGAGACTGCAAGGCCTGCCACTCATCGACGATGGGACCGTCCGCGTTTGCGCTCGAGGCTTCGGTCCAGCAGGTTTGCAGCGGGTGTCACTGGGAGGCCAAGAGCTTCGCCGAGAAGAAGTATCACCACAATCTGGACGATGCCCAATCGTGTGTGAACTGCCACGAGCCCCATGCCGCCAACGGCGAGCATCTCTTGAGCGGGGACCAGGTG
>JAGQHR010000110.1 GCA_020431745.1 Candidatus Eiseniibacteriota bacterium | reverse complement strand
ACGCCGATGCCGAGGCTCGCGAGCAACACGCCTTCTCTCACGCGTTCTGCGGATGGTCGCGCCGCCGTGCGCACGGAGATGCCGAACGCCAGGAGCACGAGCGGCAACGCGATCCATCCTTCCGGACGCACGAGAGTGACGAGGCCCGCCAACGCTGTCGCGGTCTTCCAACCTCCGTCCGACACCGCAAGCAAGACGAGAAGGCTCACGGCCAGAAAGAGCGACACCTCCATCCCCGACACGTCGGCGAACGCGACGTACGGAATCGCCGGCAACAGCGCGGCGAAGACGACGGCGGGCCCCGGGCCGGCGAGGCGCACGACGATGCGGGCTCCGGCGATCGCGGCGACGATCACGAGGAGAACTCCGAGGAGCTTCGCGTACGCGACCGGACTTCCCATCCAGTGCCCCGGCGCGAGGAGAATGGCCCAGAGCGGACTGGTCGCCCCGACCTCCCACTCTCCGGGGTTGTACTGGAACGGGTGACCGGTCGCCACGCTCCGCCCGTAGACCTGATGGATCCAGGCGTCGTCCAGCGGGAGCGCGCGCCAGGAGTAGGGGGATCCGGCCGCGGTGCCGGACAGATAGAAGGTCGCAAGCGCTCCCGCCATGGCGACGGCAGCCACCAACGCCGCGGCAGGTATCCCGGAGCGCGCTCGTCCGGACGTCGATACGGAGCTCATCGAGTCGCGATTCACCGGGACGCGGTTCACCGGGTCACGGCTCATCGGGTCACCTCCACGGGATCACTGTCCACCGGGCGCCCCGGTCGGTGCGGAGGATCGTCCGGCCAGCCCCTCCGCCACTGTCCTTGCGACGCTCGCTTCCGCAGCGTGTCCGCCCGCCTGCAGCGCTCGTCCGAGCTCTGCGAACGCGCGCGCCGGCCCGGCGCTGCCCGCCGCGCGGTGATAGGCCTGCAGAAGCGCCGAGTCGGCCTGGGCCCGAGCCACCAGCGCTTCGGCGAGCCAACCGGTCGCCAAGGGGAACGGCAGCGGCAGACGCAGCGACTCCTGCAGATGCGTGAGCGCGGAGTCGGGGTCACCGATCAGCAGATAGGCATGGCCCAGCATCGCCTGGACCTGACTCGGCGCCCCCGGATCGGCCCGACCGACCGCCCGGGCGCGCCGCCCCTGCTCCTTCTCGTGCAGATAGTCCTGGAGGGCGCGTTCGTACTCGGCGAGCGCGGCCCTGATCTGCCCGGTCCGCTCCAGGCTGTAGTAGGCGAGGTTGCACCGGGCAACGTAGTTCTGCGGGTGGTGGCGCAAGGTCTGGCGCCAGAGCGCGATCGCGCGCACCTCTTCGTCGCGGAAGGCCGCGGAGAGCGCGAGATTGTTGAGGGCGCGCACGTTCGTGCTGTCGAGATCGACCGCGGTCTGCAGCTCCCGATGCGCGTCCTCCAGTCGTCCCTGGTCCCAGAGTGCGTTTCCGAGATCGAAGTGGAACTCGGAATTGTCGGGCGTGAGGGCGATGAGACGCCGATCCAACGTTTCCGTGCTCCGCCAGTATCCGAGCTGACGGCGGGTCGCGATCGACTCCCCGACGGCGAGGGCGAGCACCGGCACGGCCAGCATCGCGAAGACGAACGCGAGGGAGCGACGCGGACGGAGTCTCGCGAATCCGACCACCAGCGCCCACGCGAGGATCAACAGCAGTCCGATGGCCGGCAGGTAGGCGTACTTGTCGGAGATGACCGAGTAGGAGAACTGGACGAGCTGCAAGGTCGGCAGGATGAGCACCACGAACGTCGCGACTCCGATCAGGATGGCCGCCGTCCGGCGAAGCGAGAGCAGCAGAGCGCCGGCGAAGAGGAGAGCGAGCCCCAGGCCCGCCGCGATCCCCGGGTTCGTCAGCACGACCGGATCCGGAAACGGATTGTGCGGCGCGAGGAGGGTCGGCCGGACGATGTTGCGCGTGTAGAGGAACACGTCGTAGCAGAGCACGAGCGGGATCCGCCACACCGGATAGCCACCGCCGGGAGTCGCGACCCCACCCGCGTCACGCTGCGAGATGAAGGTAACGATCGCCGACACGGTGCCGACCGCCAGGAACGGAACCAGCTCCCACAACACGGAGAGCCGCACCTGCGCCGCCCGCAGTCCCCGGACCCCGAATCCTCCCGGCGACCCGCTCGGGGGCCGCCTCCACAACGTTCCGAGGGGCCAGGCGGCGAGGAGCAGCAGCGCGCCGGGGAGCGTGGTGGCGGTCGGTTTGGCCAAGAGCGCGAGCGCATAGGCGCCGAGGGACGCGACCCAGGCGATCCTGCGTCGCCCACCATGGCCGTGCCGCACGTAGAAGTACACGCTGAGCAGCGCGAAGAACGACGAGAGGAGCGTCTTGCGCTCGGAGGACCAGGCGATCGGCTCCACCGTCATCGGATGGAGCCCGAAGAGCAGGCCCGCCGCGGCCGCGGCCCAGGGATTGCCGAAGAGACGGTAGAGGATGAGCGCGAGCAGGAGCGTGTTGGCGACGTGCAGGATCAGACTCGTGGCGTGGAACGGCCGCTTGTGCGCCGGCGACGCGCCCAACGCGACGTCGGACATGAGCGAGATCATCGTCAGCGGCTGGTAGTAACCGGTGACGGTCGAGGGCTTGGCGACCTCGGTGAGGAAGCGCTGCGCGGAGTCCCAACCGGGATGCATCACGAGCGGGTTCTCGTCGATGTACTGAAAGTCGTCGAAGCAATCGGCCTGGGCGTCGAGCACGGGCCAGTGCACCGCGGTCACGATCCCGGCGACGGCAGCAAAGAGCACGAGCGGCAGCCACCGAAGATGCGGAGACCGGGACCGGCTCGTCCCGGTTCTATCCCTGGACGGAGCCCTTCTGCGCGAACCGTCGCCCAACCCATCCCCCTCAGAAGCTGAAGCGCAGCCGTGCGTAGATGTTGTCGTTGGGATCGAACGCACCGAACAGAGTGTCGTTGTGGTCGTCGCCCGCGAAGAAGTTGACGCCGAGAACGGCATCCACGGCATCGCTCACCGCGTAGCTTCCGGTGAGCCGCACGTACCCATCCTCTTCCGCGTGCTCCTGGCCGTAGAAGGCGAAGAGGCTGAGCCGGATCGTCTGGTAGCGCATCAGCTTGGTCAGTCGCAGCGTGAAGACGACGCGATCCTCGACCAGCTCCCGCAGCTCCCGATAGGCCTGTCCACCCAGGGTCCACTCGTTCGGGAGACTGTGTTCGTGTCCGAAGAGGAGCCGCACCTCCGTCGGAGGAACGAATCGAAACACGCGGGATCCCGTGAACGAGCCGAGGTCGACGCGGACGGTGCTCTCGGAATCGTAGTAACCGCCCTCGGCCCACCCGAGTCCGCCCAGAAACGGTCCACGCACGGAAGCTCCCACGGCGACGAGCCGGGTGTGGCCGGCGATCTGTGCCGGATGCTCGTCGTCTCCGATCTCGGCCACGATCCGCGGTGATTTCCAGAATCCCCGGTATCCGTAGGCGGCCACTTCGTAGCTGCGCACCAGACGATGCAGCCGGAGCGCAAATTCGCCGTTCTCGAGATCGTGCTCCGGCCGGACGACGCGCACGACAGACGACGGCTGAGTCAACCGATCCGGATCCGATACCCGATCCGGTTCGAACACCGGCGTGTAGACCAGATCGGCGGAACCGATGCTGCTGAAGATCCCGAGCCGGATCGCATCCGAGGGAAGCTTGAGGTACTGATCCTCGCGGCCGACGAAAAAGCTCACGTAGTCCTTGGGAAAGAGATCGTTGATGAAGAGCAGATCCCCCGTCCCCCAGGTCGTGGGTTGCCGTCCGGCCCGCAGCTCGACGTGCGTGCCGAGATCCACCTTGGCGTAGCCCTCCCGCAGGTCGACCTCGGTTCCGTCCCCGTCCGCGACATCGTCCTGCAGGACGTCGACCCGGAAATGGGCCGCGGCCCCTTCCCCGTAGGCGTCCCCGCGCAGCTGCAGACGCGTCTCCCGAAGCGTGAACTCCTGATCGAGGGGGATCCAGGGTTCGTAGAGGGTCGCACGGGGAACGTACGCGGTCCGGACGCCCAACGCCCCTTCCACGAAGCCGCCCAGCTCGAGCTCGGCCCGAACCGAGGTCGGAGCGCCCATCGCCAGCAGCGCGCCCAGGAGCGCGACGCATCCACCCGCCCGGTTCACTCCACGTACTCCCGTGGCGGGCTCTTCAGGTAGCGCTCCGTGAAGAGATCCTCGGGGAGGCCGACGTCGTAGTCGATCTCCGTGAACACCACGGTGGTCACGTTCCCGCGCACTTCGTCGGTCATGCGCCGCTCCACCACCGTGGGAATCCCCTCGATCTCGCGGGTCGCGACCGACTCGTAGACGCGGAACGGCTTCTCTCCGTCTTCTTAGTACTCCTCGCGCAGGGGCAGGAAGCGCTCGCGGTCGATCCACGAGACTTTGCGCACGAAATAGTCCTCGGACTTGGGAACGCTCTCGATCACGTAGCACGGCCGATCTCCCAGAACCTCCTCGCGCACCAACCGGTGCGTGTCTTCGCTCCAGTGCCGCCCCGACACGTCTTCGTAGCTGAAGTCACTGCCCACGAAGGACGACTTCTTCTCGCTGGCCGCGATCGGCTTCACCAGATCGAGAGCCGGCACGTAGATCCACCGCGCATCGTCCTTCGCCGGATCTTTCCAGGCCATGAAGGCCGTGCGCTTGATGTCGGCGGGCGCCTGGAAGTAGGCGAAGTAGCGCTGCTCGCCTCCTTCGGCCAAATCCTTCCGGAGCAGGACGAACTCCCGTTCTCGCGAACGCCCCTTCTTGTTCGTGATCGTCATCCGGACGTGCGCGATCCCGTCGTCACCTGCGTAGTAGAAGTTGAGGTGCGCCCGCTGCGCGATCTCGTCGGCCGCCGGCGCCGGCATCCCCGCCGACGGCGCATCCGCCGCTGGCGTCCCCTCGGTCTGCGCCCGGGAACCGGACGGAGCCGCCAGTCCCAGCGACACACCCAACAGCACGACCACTCCCGCGCGCACTATCCGGCCTCCCCGGGACGCGACGCTGCGCGTGGGCAGATAGGACAACAGCGCGGGGAGAATGACGAAGGTAGCCAGCCCGCTGATGAGCATGATCGCCACGAAGAACACACCGACCGTCACGTACGGCACCAGTTTGGAAAAGAACATCGGCACGAAGCCGAGCGCGATCACCAGCACGTTGCGGGCGAGCGCCTCGGCCGGAGTCTGGAAGAGATCGGTCATCGCTGCCTCGAAGTCACCACCGCGCTCGGCCAAGAGCTCGCGGAAGCGCTGGATGAAGTGGATCGAGAAGTCGATCGAGAGCCCGAGCGCGAGGCTCGAGAGCACCGCGATCGGCATGTCGTAGGGACGTCCGACGAGACCGATCGCCCCGTAGGTCATCCCGATCGTGATCGTGAGCGGCACCATCGAGATGAGACCCAGGCGCAAAGACCGGAAGAGGATCACCATCATGAGCAGCACGGTGAGGAAGGATCCGGCGAGGGCCTTGCCCATCCCGGCCACCATCTTCTGCTGCCAGATCACGTTGATGTAGGCCAGCCCGCCCCAATCCGCCTCGAGCCCGGTCGGCGGCGGATTCTCCGCCATCCACGCTTCGGCGGCGTGGACCACGTGCTGGACCTTGCGATTCTCTCCCTCCGGCATCTGCACCCACAGACAGACCTCATCCTGCGTCGGGGTGATCAACTTGAAGAGGTCCTCGGGATCGCCGCCGCTCGCCTCGTACAGGAACAGGTACTGTGCGATCGCATCGCGTCGGTCCGGCACGACCTGGGCGGACGGAGCGTGGTCCAGCAGCTCGTACTGAACCTTGCGCACGACGTCCGCGATCGAGGTGACTCCCCCGACGTTCTCCTCGGACTCGAGGAAGCTCTGGAGGTCGGCCACGTAGTGCATCCACGCGGGATCGAGGAAGGCACCTTCTTCCGGCCCCTTCAAATGCAGATAGGCCAGATAGGTCCCGGCGAGATGCTCGTTCATCGTCCGGTCGGCGATCCGCAGCGGATGGGACGGCTTGAACCAGAAGACCGGGTTGTCGTTGACGTGGATTCGTGAGATCCCGTAGGCAGAGACGCCGAGAAGCACGGCGAGCAGGGCCGTCACCAGCCCGCGCCGGCGCAGGGAAAAGCGCCGCAGCGCATGCAGGTGGCTGTGGGGCGCCCCCAGGCCCTCGTGCGCGTGGCCGAACTTCTCGAGCGACGCCGGGGACAGGAGCATCGCGAAGGCCGGAATGAACGTCATGGTGAGGAGCCAGGCCACCGCGACGCCGAGCGCGACGAAGGCGCCGAACACCTGGACCGGCGGAATCGGTGTCAGCACCAACGAGGCGAATCCGACTACCGTGGTGAGCGAGGTGTAAAGCATCGGGGTGAAGAGCTCGTCCATCGCCTCCCGCAGCGCCTCCGCCATCGACTCCGCGGCACGGTAGCGCGCGTGGACCTCGCTGAGCAGGTGGATGCTGTCGAGGACCGCGATCGGAATGAGGAAGACGGGGATCATCGAGCTCATGATGTGGACGGTGAACCCGCCTCCGATGAGCGCCCCCATCGTCCAGAGCACCGTCATCATCGCGACGATCATGGGCGCCGCCACCAGGTTCGGACGGCGGAAGAAGAAGAGCATGAGCAGGAAGATCGCGAGAAAGGCGATCGGCGCGGCAATCCCCATCTGGAGGAACATCTCGACGCCGAAGGAGTCTTCCGCGACCGGCAGCCCCGCGAGATGGTAGCGCTCGTCGCCGTGGTCCGCTTCGATCAGCTTCAGGATCCGATCGCCGACCGACTTCGCATAGGACTTGGCTTCCAGGGGGATGAAGAGCGCGATCACCTGGCCGTCGTCGGACGCGAGCTTCCCCCGCAGGATCGGATTGTCGTGGATCCGTCCGACGAGCGCGCGCGCGGCATCCGGGGTGGTCGGAAGCTCCTCCATGAGCGGCGCGACCCGCAGGCCCCGTCGGGGGTGGGCGGGTTCGGCCGCGGCCTCGGCGGTGGCATCCGGCTCGACCAGGAAGCTCGTGATGTCGTCGACCTCGCCCGGCGCGATGACGTCGGCGGCGACGACGCCGTCCATACCGAGGATCTCCTGCGTCAGGTGCTCGACCCGGCGAAGGATCTCCGGCGTGAAGGCGCCCTGTTCCCGCTCGATTCCCAGGACGAGGAAGTCGGAGAGCCCGAAGGTCTCTTTGATCTCGTCATGCCGGACCCGCACCGGTTCATGCGGCGGCAGCATGTTTTCCGGGTCGGTATCGATGTGGATCCGGGGGAACTGCGACCCGAAGGCCGCCGTCAGGAGCACCGCGAGGACGATTACCCATCGGGGATGTCCGATCGACAGCTCGATCAGCAAACGCTTCATTGCGGGACGCCTCGCTCCTCTCGATTCCGTCGGTTTTCTCGGCCCGTGGCGCACGGTTCGGCCCGTGGCGCACGGTCGGGCCGGTGGGGCACGGTCGGTATCGTTGCCCAGCGTCTCCGGGATGTCCAGCACCGGGGACACACGGCTCCACCCGCCGGCTCCTTCCGGCTCCGTGGGGAAGTGAGAGGATGCACGTTAGGGGGATCCCATGATATACCCTCGGGAATCCGGGACCGCACGGAGTGGGAGTGGTCGTCATGCTCCCGAGCGGGGTGGGATCCCCGCGGTCGTCCGCAACCCAGGGGCACTTGCGTGACTCAACCTGAATCAGCCGAGACCAGGTCGGATCCGGCGGTGCCATCCGGTGTCGCCCCCGCTTCCGATCCGGCCGAACAGGCCCGGCTCCTCGCGGCCGTGTTCGAGTCCTCGCGGGACGCGATCCTCGCCCTCGCTCTCGACGGACGCATCACGATGTGGAATCCCGCGGCCGAGGCGCTCTACGGGTTCCCCGCCGCGCAGGCCATCGGACGCCCCATCGAGCTGATCATCCCGTCCGACCGCAGGACCGAATCCAGCGAAATCCTCGCGCGCGTGCGGTCCGGCGAGCGCATCCGGGCCTTCGACACCGTGCGGATGCGCAAGAACGGAGAGCGCGTCCACGTGTCGCTGAGCGTGTCGCCGGTTCTCGGCGAGGCGGGACGCGTCGTCGGCATCTCCAAGATCGCCCGCGAAGTCCCGGAACGGACCGAGGACCCCGATGCGCGTGCGGGCCAAGCCCGGGGCCCGCACGAGGTCAACGAGAGCCTGCGCGAATTCGCCCATGTCGTTTCGCACGAGCTGAAGGCCCCCCTCCGCGGGATCGCCTCCGTCGCCGAGTGGATCCGCGAAGACTTCGGCGACGTCGTGGACGACGACGCGCGGGAGAACCTCCGCCTCATGCAGGAGCGGGTCCTGCGGATGCA
>JAGQHR010001105.1 GCA_020431745.1 Candidatus Eiseniibacteriota bacterium | reverse complement strand
GAGGCGGTGGGTCCCTTGAAGGGCGGGACCCCGGTGAGCAGCTCGTAGATCAGCACCCCGAGCGCGTAGAGATCGGTGGCCACGCACGGAACCGCTCCCTCGAACAGCTCGGGCGCCATCGCCGAAGGCGTCCCGCGCACACCGACATCGTCGGATCCCTGCAAGCGATCCTCATCGTCGCTCGCAGCGGGTAGCGAGGAACGGCTCGCTCCGAGGTCCATGAGGATGACGCGGCCGTCGCGATCCTGCATCGCGTTGCTCGTCTTCACGTCCCCATGGACGATTCCCGCCCCGTGCACCGCCTCGAGCGCGTGCGCGAGGTCGCTCCCGACGCGCGCGATCGACGTGGCGGAGAAGACGCCGGTGCGCGCGAGCTCCTGCTCCAACGTTTCGCCTTGCACGAGGTCGGTCCAGATGCCGATCTCTCCGTCGTGCAGCTCGACTCCGAGCACGGGAAGCACGTTGGGGTGGCGAATCCGCGCGAGCCGGCGCGCTTCCTCGAGCGTGTCTCCGAACTCGAGATCGGCGCGCGCATCCTGCAGGAATCCGCGACGGACATCGGCGAGACGCAGCTTGAGTGCGACCTCCCTCCGCAACACCGGGTCGAAGGCCCGGAAGACCTCACCGAACGCGCCGGACCCGATCCGTTCCCGAACCTCGAAGGATCCCCAGAGGAAAGGCAGCGCACGGCCGGTGGACTCCAGCGCCGCGATCGCGAACGATGCGTCGAGGAGACCACGCACCTCGGCGAGGAGCTGCGCATCCCCGGCCGCCCCGCGGACGAGCACCGCCTCACGTTCCTCGGGCGTCGCTTCGAGTGCCTCGGAAAAGAGATCTTTGAGCGTCTGCCAACGCTGCGTCGGATCGGAATCGCCGGAATCCGCGTCGTTCTTCTCAGTCACGCGCCGCCCCGCGGAGCCGCTGGAAGAGGAACGCCCGTGCGAGCTGCCAATCGCGCTTGACGGTGCGGTCCGCCACTCCCAGCACGCGTGCGGCCTCCTCGACGGAAAGCCCCCCGAAGTAACGCAGCTCGACCACGCGCGCCAGACGAGCGTCGAAGACGGAGAGCTGGTCGAGCGCCTGATCGAGCGCCACCATCTCCTCGGCCCTCGTATCGATCGGAGCATCCTGATCGGTCAGGGAGAGAGGGCGGCCGCCGCCCCGCTTCTCCGTGAGTCGAGCCCGGGCCCGGTTGAGAAGGATCTGGCGCATGGCGGTCGCCGCCACTGCGAAGAAGTGGGCGCGGTCATCCCACGCGATGTCGGGCGTGCGCATCAGTTTGAGATACGCCTCGTGGATGATCGCCGTCGCGGTCAGTGTCTGTTCGCCGGAGATCCGTCCGACCTGATGATCCGCGATCCGGTGGATCTCGTCGTAGACGCGGTGGAACACCTCGTCGAGCGCAGCGTGGTCCCCGGCACGGGCCAGCGCCAGGTACTGGGTGATGTCTCC
>JAGQHR010001104.1 GCA_020431745.1 Candidatus Eiseniibacteriota bacterium | reverse complement strand
ACGATCGCATCGACGGTCAGAGACGTGATGTCGGCCCGGATGGCGCGGAGGATCGGGTGCACGTGCGGGACCTCCATTCCCTCGGATCGGCGATTCGGGCGGTCGGCACCGTCAGCCGACGGTGCGGCGCAGCTGTTCGAGATGTCTCGACTCGTGATTCTCCATCGCAAAGACGGTTCCATACACCGTCGGAATCCGCTTGGGAGCCGTCTTGGCCGTGAAGATGCCTTCCCGTGACCAGTCCGCGGGGCCGAGCACCTCGAGGGATCGCACGAGCTCGGCGCGCTCTTGGGCGAATATCCCGAGCACTTCACGGAACGGCGGCTTCGTGTACTCCTCTTTCGTCATCACGGAGCGAGGAGAGAAGTAGCGGATCCTGGCGTGATTCTCGGCGAGCATCCGATGGACCCAGTCTCCCCAGACGTCGGCACATGCGCGGAGATGGGCGAGGATCTCGTGTGCGGACCACGCGTCGGGACCCGGTCGCATCCGGAGTGCAGAGTCCGTGTGATCCTGGGTGATTCGGACGATTTCCCCGGGTGCGCCCTGCAGCGCGTGGACGAGCCTTCGGACGTCGGCTTCGGGCGCGGTCATGGTCATTCTCCTTCCGTGCCGGATGGAATTTCGACCGGGAGGATTTCCATCGTGTACGGATGGTAGTCCGGTTGCGAGATCCCCTGTGCGTACGGGATGTTTTCGGGCTGATGGAACCGTTCGAGATAGGCGCGGTCGATGCGTGACATCAAAGGCGATTCCGGATCCAGTCTTCTTCCGACGATCGGAAGCGTGCGATCACCGAAACGCACGTCGCCGGCGAGCCCTTCGAGGAGCGCGCCGTACCAACCCCGCGTGCTCCGATTCCAGCTCCTTGCGAAGAGACGTCCGGAGACCTCGACCATCCAGATGTCGACGAAGTCCACGCGGTCGGGTCCGACGCGGATGCCGATCAGGGTGTGCTCCTGCAGATAGCGCAGGAGCCCCGCGTCCCGGTTCATCTTTTGGATCGGGCGCCGCTGAGGATGTGCGCCGAGATCGGAAAGACGGCGTTTCCGTTCCCGTCTACGTACTGGTGCAGCTCGCGCTCGGCTTCCGCGAGGATGTGCTGGATGAGCTCCTCATCCAGGACCACGCCCAGAACCGGGAGCCATCCTCGCAGATCCGCTTCCACGAGCGATCGGATGGAAGGAAACCTCGCGGTTCCCGGCTTGGTCGTGACCGTCGCGTCGGCGAGATCGGCATCGCGGGCGAGCTGTTCGAGAATGGCCGGGTCGCCCAGCACGAAGGGCGCGCGCAGCGCATTCGCCGCGGCGGATCCCGCCATTCGATCCAGCAGCCCCACCTCCGCGGCGATCGCGGGAGTGGCATCCAAGGAATTCCAGACCGCCACCGCGAGACGCCCCTGCGGACGCAGCACCCGGATCATCTCGCGAAGCGCCTTCGCGCGGTCCGGAAAGAACATGAACCCGAACTGGCTCACCACGACGTCGAAGGTCTG
>JAGQHR010001103.1 GCA_020431745.1 Candidatus Eiseniibacteriota bacterium | reverse complement strand
CCCGGCCGATTCCCGCGACTTGACAGGGGGTGGCACGGGACCGGACGATATCCCCCTCGTTTGACGACCTTGTCTTTCAGAGCGATCGGGGCTTCCGTGAAGCTGGACCTACATGCGCGAACTGACGTCGGCCTCGTCCGCCCGCAGAACGAAGATGCCTTCAGCGTCTGGACACCCGAGCCGCCGGACTCCGAGTTCTTCGCCAAAGCGCTCGTGGCCGTGGCCGATGGCATGGGGGGCCACCCGGGCGGCGACATCGCGAGCGCACTCGCGGTGCAGGCTGCATCCCGCGTCGCGCTCGGCGGCATCCTGCCACCGCCACGGGAAGCCCTCTGCGAGCTCTTCAACAAGGCGGCGATGGCGATCGCTCACCGGGGACAGAATGATCCATCCCTGAAGGAGATGGGCACGACCCTGACCACCGCGGTTCTTTCGCGCGGCTTGGCGCACGTCGCGCACATCGGAGATTCGCGCCTGTACTGGGTGCGCGGCACCGATTTCCTGCAGGTCACGCGGGACCACAACGTCGCGCAAGAGCTGGTCCTCTCGGGGCGGTTGGAGGCGGAAGTGGCCGAGGACCACCCGATGGCGAACGTGCTGACCCGGTGTCTGGGTGTGTGTCCCGACGGCGCGCCCGATCTTCTCGAAGGGGCGCTCGCGCTGGCGGCGGGGGACATGCTTCTCCTCGCGACCGATGGGTTGGCGAAGGCCGTGCATACGCAGACGGTGATCGAGCTGCTGCAGGGCGTGACCGCGGAGCAGGCGACGGCCCAGTTGGTAGAGGCCGCGCTCAGCGGCGGTGCTCCCGACAACGTCACCGTCCTGGTGGTGCGCGTGCTGGAGCTGGGCAATCCGAATCCGGAGCCGCCCCGGACCTTCCGCTTCGACGAGCCGCAGTCTTCCTGGCACTGGGTCCGCTGAACGATCTACCCCAGCTCCCACTGACGCAGGATCTCGAAGAGCGCGATGCCGTAGGCCGTCGCGACGTTCAGCGAGTTCTTCCGTCCCGACATCGGGATCTGCACCACCGCGTCACACTCGTCCAGCACCGCGCGATCGATTCCCGCCGTCTCGTGGCCGAAGACCAGGGCCAGGGGTGCGGGGGCCTGCACCGCATAGAGCGAGCGCGACGACTCCGTCAGCTCCAGCGCCCAGATCGTGTGTCCGGTACGCCGGAGCGCTCGAAGCGCGGCGCGCGTCTCCAGATGGTGCGTCCACGGCACGCGATGCACGGTGCCCAACGCGGTGTGATCCAGCTTCTCGTTCGGCGGGTAGGGGGTGATGCCGCACAGATGCAGATGCTCGATCCGCGCCGCTTCCGACGTGCGAAAGATCGAACCGACGTTGAACGCGCTCCGGATGTTGTCGAGCACCGCCGCCAGCGGAAACGGGTCGACCCGGACGGGACCCTGCTCCGGGCTGCGGTCGCGTCCGGGGACCGGTTCCAACGGTCGTTACCGGAGCGCGCGCTCGAGCGACGCGGCGACGCGGTCTACC
>JAGQHR010001102.1 GCA_020431745.1 Candidatus Eiseniibacteriota bacterium | reverse complement strand
TCGCGTCGTCCACGGACCAGGCCTCGACGAGGTCGGCGATGCCGATGTCGATCTGGTTTCCCGTGCTCACGGCATAACGAGGCGCCAGCCCCTCGAGCGAGCTCTCGCGGCTCACCAGGAACGCGCCCGATTGACTGGCGATCGCGAGATCGTCCCCGAAGGAAACCGCCGGATCCGGGCGGGGCAGCTTCGACTCGGGGATGAAGAGCGTGTCGATGCTCGCGGGCCGGCTTTGCAGACCCAGCGAGTTGCCCCCCAACAGGGCTGGGGCGTCCGGCCCCTGGCGTCGTCGTGCGTCGGCGAGGATCTCGCCGATCTCTTTTTCCACCGCTTTCCCGTCCGTGGTCTCTCCCATGCCGCCGGTGACGAGAAGGATCGCGTGCGCCTTGCGGTGCTCCACGGATTCGCGGATGCAGGCTGGAACCGAAGCGGCCGCGATCGAGATGCAGAGCAGATCGCACGTCCAGGGCAGCGCGGCGACGGAGGGGAAGCAGGCCACGCCGTCGATCTCCTCCGCGCCGGGCTTCACGATCGCGAGCCGGTCCGTGGGCGTTCCTGCGGCGCGCAGGTTGTCGAGGATGATCCGTGCGACGTTCCTTCCCTTGGTCGAAACGCCGACGAGGGCGATCCGCTCGGGGTGCAGGAGCGCCCGCACCGCGGCAGCCGATGGACGAGCCCGCGGCGGCTCGCTCGGTTGGAATCGCAGGATCCCGTCGAGGGGGACCGGGCGACCGTCGCGGAAGACCACGGGATTGACCTCCAGCTCTTCGATCCACCAGCGGGCTCCGTCACTCGCGGACGAGAAACGCCGGGTCACCGCGGCGAGGCGCGCCAGCCAGGCCCGCAAGGTCTGTTCCGTGGTCGCGGGCGTGGATCCCGGGAGCTTGCCGAGGAGCGCGTCGCACGAGACGGTGGCTCCGAATCTCTCCCAGATGTCCTGGTCCGATTGCAGGAGCGGACTGACGGTGCAGATCGCGCGTCCCGTCTTGATCCGGCCGGCCATGTACTCGGCCTGCGAGCCTCCCCAGCCCAGGACCAGGGTGGGGCCGAACTCGCGGGTTCCGCGGATGCCCACCAAAAGCTCCGCTCCGGGAGTGGCGACCGACTCGACCAGCTCGACGGCGAGGATCCGCGCGGGGAGACGCTCGAACCCCTCCAAAGACTCGCCATGACGCACGGCGAAGTGGGCCGGAACCTCGCGACGCATCGCTTCCGCGCGCGCTTCCATCTCCTGGCGTGGAACGATCTGTACGCCGTGGACCTCGGATTTGTGGAGGATCCGCGGATGCGAAACCTTGAGCACGATCCGCTCGCCGGTGAGCTCCGATGCTCGCGAGCGGTCCGAGTGTGCTTCGGAGGATGACTCGTTCCGATCGTGCGTCGAGCCCAGCAGACGATGCGCGGGGGCCGTGCCCAGTCCGGCCGCCTCGAGCCACGAGTACACTTCGTGCTCCAGGAGCAGGCGCCGTCCGCTCTGCGCGGTGTGGTCGAGCCGGCGATCCAGC
>JAGQHR010001101.1 GCA_020431745.1 Candidatus Eiseniibacteriota bacterium | reverse complement strand
CGATAGAAGAACGTCAACAGCAGCGTGCGAATGTGCGCACCGTCGACGTCGGCGTCCGTCATGATGATGATCCGGTGATAGCGGAGCTTGGAGAGATCGAACTCTTCGTGTCCGAATCCGGTGCCGATCGCCGTGATCATCGTGCGGATTTCTTCGTTGGCCAGTGCCTTGTCGAGGCGGGCCTTTTCGACGTTGAGGAGCTTTCCGCGAATCGGAAGGATGGCCTGGAAGGTGCGGTCCCTCCCCTGCTTGGCGCTCCCACCGGCCGAGTCTCCCTCGACGATGTAGATTTCGCACTTCTCGGGATCGCGCTCGCTGCAGTCGGCCAGCTTACCCGGAAGGCCGCTCCCGTCGAGAACTCCTTTGCGCCGCGCCAGCTCTCGTGCCTTGCGTGCGGCGTCCCGGGCGCGGGAGGCCAGCACGCACTTCTCGATGATGCGTTTGGCATCCCCGCGATGGACGTCGAGGAACTCCTGGAGGAACTCGCCGAAGACCGAAGCCACGATTCCGGCGACCTCGCTGTTGCCCAGTTTGGTCTTGGTCTGACCCTCGAACTGGGGGTGCAGGATCTTCGTGCTGATCACCGCGGTCAGGCCTTCGCGGACGTCGTCGCCGGAGAGCGCCGTATTCTTGAGCTGGTTCGACTTCTGCCCGAACTGATTGAGAACACGCGTCAGTGCCGTGCGGAATCCCTGGAGGTGGGTTCCCCCCTCGGTGGTGTGGATGTTGTTGACGTACGAGAACACGGTCTCCGCGAAGGAGTCGGTGTATTGGAACGCGATCTCCACACCCACGTCGTCGCGCACCGCACTCATGTAGATGACGTCGTGGAGCCCCGACTTGTTCTCGTTGACGAACTTGACGAACTCGACGATCCCACCCTCGTAGTGGTAGACCATCTCCTTCGGTCCGGCTTCCGGCTGGTCGGTGCGGAGATCACGGAGAACGATCTCGACACCGGCGTTGAGGAAGGCGAGCTCCCGGAGCCGGTGCGCGACTGTCTCGAAGGAAAAAACCGTCTCTTCGAAGATTTGTGGATCGGGCCAGAACTTGACCTTGGTGCCCCGAAGGTCGGTGGTCCCGATAACGGTGAGAGAGGTCGCCGGATTGCCCCGTTCGAAGCGTTGGTGGTGGATCTGTCCCTCTTTGAAGACTTCCACCTCCAGAGCGCTGGAGAGGGCGTTGACGACGCTGACTCCCACGCCGTGGAGTCCGCCGGAAACCTTGTAGCCTCCCCCGCCGAACTTACCCCCCGCGTGGAGCATCGTCATGACGACCTCGACGGCCGGGCGCTTTTCCTCCGGGTGGATGTCGATGGGAATTCCACGACCGTTGTCATAGACGCTGGCCGACCCGTCGGCACCGAGCTCCACTTCGATTCGCGTACAGAATCCCGCGAGGGCTTCGTCGATCGCGTTGTCGGTCACCTCGTAGAGGAGGTGGTGGAGTCCCCGCGCGGAGGTGCTCCCGATGTACATGCTCGGCCGCCGCCGAACTCCCTCCAGTCC
>JAGQHR010001100.1 GCA_020431745.1 Candidatus Eiseniibacteriota bacterium | reverse complement strand
CCGGAATCGGAAGGAAGCTCCGGACGGTCGGCCGTCGCACCGGTCGGCCCGACCAAGTCGACGAACCGTGCCAGATGGGAGGGACTGTGCGCAAGTGCGAGGACCCACAAGAGCGCGGGAATCGCCGGGAACGCGGACCCGTCAGGGGAAGGAGCGCACGGACAGGACGCGGGTTTCGCCCGGCCGGGCGTCGAGATCCAGGGTCCACTCGTCGACCGTGCCGCCGGCCCGGTCGAGGAATCGCGCCTTCACCTGCTGGGTCCCCGCCGGGACCTTCGCCTTCACCATGTCGATCCGCTGCGGCAGGAGGATCCAGCTGCGGGTGTCGGCGTTCTCGGTGGCTACGTTGACCGCATTCACGACCCAGCCGAGCACCTCGTTTTCCTTCTTGGCCTGCTTGCGTGCGATCTCCTTGGTGATCGCGCGGGCCACGGTCTTGAGCAGCATTCCGGGAATCCGCGCGTCGAAGTCGGCTTCGGCGACCGCGCCGAGGTCGAGCGCGGGCGAGGCAGGAATGCGTTGTCCGTTCGGCAGCTCCAGCTCGCACGCCACGACGGCCGACGGCATGCTCTCGAGGCGGGGGAAGGCGAACCGCAGCACGTGATCGAGCTTCGCGTCATCCGTGTAGGCGTAGACATGGCCGCCGTACTCGTCGACGTAGCTGCCGGCCAGTCCCCAGGCATCCCCGTCCTTGCGATCGAGGATGGGCAGCACGATATCGACCGGCTCGCGATAGGGTGCGAAGCCCGACTCGAAGAAGACGACCAGGTTGTTCTCGTCCCCGGCCCGCGCTTCCTGCGCCACTCCCGGATGGTCCTGTTCCAACTCGGCGGTTTCATTCCCGAGCCCGACGTTCTCGGCTACCGCGTAGTAGTCGGGAGCGAGCCAGCGGGGGGCCGGGAATCCGCAACAGCCTCCATCCCGGTAGCCTTGATACGCGTCCCGCATCGAGACGATCGCGTCGTTGGCCTCGCCGGCCGCTTCGTAGAGCAGGCCGGTGAAGTACTGGAGGAACGCGGTTTCCCGGAAGCGGTCCTCCGAGCTCTTTTCCGGATCGCGCAGGGAGAGGAGGTGGTTCGCCTTCCGGGCCTCGACCAGGGCCTCGTCCGGCTCCCCGAGCTCCAGATAGTTGAGAGCCCGGTAGTAGGCCACCATCTCGATCTCGTACGGGAGGGCCCGGTAGGGGAGCGCGAGATCGGAGGTGAGGAGGGCCGCGGCTTCGCGCGTGACGGAACGC
The DNA here is from genome assembly GCA_020431745.1 of Candidatus Eiseniibacteriota bacterium. GTDB lineage: Bacteria > Eisenbacteria > RBG-16-71-46 > CAIMUX01 > CAIMUX01 > JAGQHR01. Next base: position 277 of record JAGQHR010001100.1, on the reverse strand, counting down.
GAGTAGAGCTCTTCGTGACGGACCTCGGCCGCCTCGAAGGCCTCGTTGCTCCCCGTCCAATCCCCTGCCAGATGGAGCATGAGCCCCTTCTCGAGGAGATAGAGGAGGTCGTCGTCCTTCCCCTTCGACTTTTCGAACTCGTTCAGCGCCTGGTCGACGTTTCCGGCAAGCAGGGATTGGCGGACCTGGAGGAGGTCCTGCGAGTGCGATGCGCATCCCGCGAAGAAGAGGCCTGCCGCCAGAACGACCAGGGCCGACCCGAGCTGGGAAAGGCCCG
>JAGQHR010001099.1 GCA_020431745.1 Candidatus Eiseniibacteriota bacterium | reverse complement strand
GCGGAGCCGGTCGGGCAGAGCGTGCAGGCGACGGAACTGGTCCACGAGGCGTTCCTGCGCCTGACCAAGGGGGAGCCGGTCGCCTGGGACAACCGTCGCCACTTCTTCGCCGCGGCGGCCGAGGCGATGCGGCGTGTTCTGATCGACCGAGCCCGCTCGCGACGTACCAGGCGACGTGGCCACGGCCTGCTGCTGCGGCCCCCAAGCGATCAGGCCTTCCACGACGTGATCTCCCCGGTCGACGATTCCGTCCTCGATCCCCTGGAGCTCGACCGCGCGGTCGAGATTCTGGAGACGATCGCTCCCCGGCCGGCATTGGTCGTCAAGCTGCGGTACTTCCTCGGACTGACGATCGAAGACACGGCGCACGTGCTCCACCTCGGGCTCACGACCGTGAAGTCGGACTGGTTCTTCGCCCGGGCTTGGTTGCATCGATTCTTCGCCGATGACGGGGACGAGGATGTTCCCTGTTGAACGGATGGAACGGTTGCGCGAGCTGTTCGACGCTGCGATTGCGCTCCCGCCCGGCTCCCGATCCCGCTTCGTCGAGGATCACACGACCGATGACCCCGGCCTGCGCGCCGAGCTCCTTTCGCTGATCCATCATCACCAGACTGCCCCGGAAGACTTCGCCGCCCCCGTCGACCCCTCGCGGTACTTCACGGACCCCGGGACTCCGCCTGCTGCACCGGAAGAAGATCCGCGACTGGGAGCCACGATCGGTCCGTATCGGCTGGTGTCGCTGCTGGGTGAAGGGGGGATGGGGCGGATCTACCGTGCGGAACAAAGCGCTCCGGTCGCCCGCAGCGTCGCGATGAAGCTCCTCAAGCCCGGATTGGAGACCGGTGGATTCCTCCAGCGCTTCGAGCAGGAAAGACAGACGCTCGCCATCATGAGCCACGCCCATATCGCCCGTCTCCTCGACGCGGGAACGACCGACGACGGACGGCCCTTCCTGGTCATGGAGCTGGTCGAAGGGATTCCGGTCACACGATACTGCGACGAGCGGAACGCTTCCATCCCGGAGCGGCTCGAGCTGTTCCTCACGATCTGCGACGCGGTGCAGCATGCGCATCAAAAGGGGGTGATTCATCGGGACCTCAAGCCGGCGAACATCCTGATCGACGAATCGGGGAATCCGCGCGTCATCGACTTTGGCATCGCCAAGGTAGTGGATTCCCGCGCGCCCGGCCTGACGCTGGGTGGCGGCCTCCATCTGGGGACACCCGAGTACATGAGTCCCGAGCAGGCGGATCCCTCGATCGGTGATGTCGATACCCGGACGGACATCTATGCCCTGGGAATCATTCTCTACGAGCTGCTGACGGGTACGCATCCGCGGCAACGCTCGGAGAACGGCTCGTCTCCCTGGAGCGACCTCGCGCGTCGACTGGGTGAGGAACCGTTGCTCCTTCCGAGCTCCCGGTTCTCCTCCCGAGAGAGTGGCGCGGCAACCCGCGCCGGGATGCGGGGAAGGGATCCTTCCGGAGCGGCTCGGGAGCTTCGGGGCAACCT
>JAGQHR010001098.1 GCA_020431745.1 Candidatus Eiseniibacteriota bacterium | reverse complement strand
CCCCCGCGACTCCGGACGATCCTGCAACGGATAGCGGTCGGCGAGCGCGGGCGCCAGCTCCTCGACGAGGAACTTCGCATGGGACTCGTCTCCGGCATACTCCACCAGGCGTCGGCGCGACTGCGTGAGCGCGACGATCATCGGCGGAATCTCCAGTCGATGGATCAGATTGTCGAGCACGGTTTGGAGACCGGCGTAGTGGACGTAGTCCGGTCCGTCGTGCGCGATCAGGAGTGGGTACTGCCGCTCCTTCCGAAAGCGGGCCGGAACGTAGACCGAGACCTCCCGGCCTCCGCCGAGCGCGCGGCTCGGGATCACCACCTGCTCGATGCTGCCGCGTCGCGCCACCGGATCGGGCATCGTCCACTCGGGGATCTCGTAGCCCGCTCCGTGGCAGACCGAGTTCGCGCCGAACGGGTCGCGGGCCACGTCGGGATTGAGGGGATCTTCCAGCAGACGCCGGTTCGCGCCCTGGACCACCTCGAGCTTGTATTCGACGCGCGACTTCTCGGGCAGCTCTTGGATGAGGTACCAGATCTCGGAGCTTCCGATGCGCCGAAAGGGCTGCGCCGAGGGAAGACCGTAGATCCACATGTGGAGATAGACCGCGTCGGCCTGGCCGCGGTAGACGAAGGTGACGTGGTTGCCTTCCACGATCGGAAACTTGTGCTCGGCGAAGAACGTGTCGAGCGCGGTCGCTTCGAGCTGGCGCGCCGAGACCAGGGTTTCGATCGCGAGCCTCCGGCTGAACGCTTTGTTGGGGGTGCGCACCCGCATGCTCACTCGTCCTCTCCCACGGCCACCAGCTCTTCGACCGCACCCTCGGGCGTGAGCGAACGAGTCGGGGGAAATCCGCGCCACTCCTCGCCGTCCCATTCGATGCGGCACTTGTCATCGAGCGCGACGCAGAGCGCGGGGGCGAAGCGTTGCGCGAAGAGGGAGAACCGCCCCAGATCGTAGAGACGAAGGCGCTGCCGTGCGTGGGGCAGCGGCACCAGGTTCGGGAAGAGATCCAGGCCGGCTTCCAGCACCTCCGGATCGCCCGCACCCTGCGGGGGCGAATCGTGGAAGAGGATGACACGATCGCTGCAGGCCATGGCCCCGGCCGACCACGCGAACAGGTGCTTTCCGGAAACGAGCGAAGCGAATCCGAAAAGGCGGAGCCGGTTGAGAAGCACGGCGACGTGGCCGCCTGCCACCGCGATCGCTTCGGCGTCCTCGAGCAGTTGGGCGACCTCCGCCCGCGCCGCCACGACCGCGGGCCGCTCGCCGGTGCGCAGCTGCTCCACGTAGCCCGCGTGGATCTCCCGGACCTGGGCGAGATGTTGATCGTCGAGGGCCCGGACGGCTTCGATGGCGGCCGAGCGCTGCAGCTCGAGCAGGCTCGGATCCCCGTCGGTGGCCAACAGCTCCCGCGCCGCCTGGAGCGTGAACTGGAGGCGGAGCCGATAGAGGCGTTGGAGCTCCTGGAGGCGTTCCTGCCGGTCCCGGAGCCCCTCCCGCAGCGCGGGATCGGT
>JAGQHR010001097.1 GCA_020431745.1 Candidatus Eiseniibacteriota bacterium | reverse complement strand
AGGCCGCGCTCGTCGTGCTGTTCTTCATGCACCTCTACTGGGACCGCCCGATCATCGGGATCGTCTTCATCTTCTCGTTGCTGCTGGTGGCGCTCTTCGTCGGATTGTCGCTGACGGACACCGGACAGTGGCTTCCGGCCCAGATTCCGGACTACGCTCCCAAAGTGAACCCGTAGCTTTTGGGACGCCCCTCATGGTCGTCCTCGAAGACGGGGGAGGGCGCAGGGGTCATGGCAGAGCCACCCGAGAAGCGGAACGACGAGCCCGAACCGGGCCGGCAGGGACGATTCACGTTGCTCGAAACCGGCGGCGGCCCCGATCGGGGCAAGGTCAATCCCCCCGGGACGGGGACTTTGGGGATGTGGATCCTCCTGGCCTCGCTCGCGATGCTCTTCCTCACGAGCATGGCGGGGTATCTCTACATCCGCTTTTCGCAGCCGTCCTGGCCCCCGCCGGGAATGCCCCATCTCCCCAGCGGACTGTGGATCAGCACGGTGGTGCTGATCTCCTGCAGCGTCACCGGCCACCTCGCGCTGGTGGCGATCCGACGGGATGACGCACGGGGGCTCGCGCGGATGCTCACCGTGACGCTGGTGCTGGGTGCGCTCTTTCTGATCCTGCAGACGGTGAACTATCTGATCCTCGCGCGCGAGAACCTGACGGCCGCGACCAACCTCTACGGATTCACCTTCTATATGCTGACCGGGCTCCACGCCCTGCACGTCATCGGCGGTCTCATTCCCCTCGTCGTAACCCTGCGGCGCGCCCGCGTAGGGCGCTACACCTCGTTCTTCCATCAGGGCGTGCGTCACGTCGTGCTCTACTGGCACTTCCTGGACGCGGTCTGGATCGTCGTCTTCGCCTGCCTGCTTCTGGGAAGCTGATCGAATCGCGCCTCAGCGCGCCGGGCGCCCCGGGCTGCGTACGGGCGGCCCCGAGGCTTGCCCTCGCGGAGCGACCAGCTTCCAGAACCGGCGGGAACGCGCTTCCGCCCGGCGGAGGACCCACTCCGCGGACTGGCCGGTCAGGAGCTCCAGCGCCTGGTGGATCGTCGAGATCGCGTGGATCGCGAAACGACCCTCCCGCGCCGCTTCCACGAGGTCGGGACGCAGCATGAGATCCCCCCCGTTGCTCTCCGGAATGAGGACGCCGCCGGCGCCATCCATCCCCCGATCGACCCAGACGTCGAAGAAGCCTTCGATCTTCTCGTTGACGCCTCCCACCGGGAGGATGTTGCCGAACTGGTCGATCGCCCCGGTCATCGCGAGATCCTGCCGCAGCGGAATCCGCGCCAGCGCGCTGAGCAGGCAGCAGGTCTCGGCGCCCGAGGCGGAGTCGCCATCGATCCCGCCGTAGCTCTGTTCGAAGGCGAGCGAGGCGTCGAGCGCGATCGGGTGATGACACGCGAGCAGGCTCCGGAGGAGTCCCTCGAGGATGTAGAAGGCCTTGGTGTGGATCGATCCCGAGAGCTCTGCTTCCCGTTCGACATTGATGAAGCCGGCCGAGCCGGGGCCGAC
>JAGQHR010001096.1 GCA_020431745.1 Candidatus Eiseniibacteriota bacterium | reverse complement strand
GCTCCAACGCCCGGCGCATCTCCGCGACGGCGGTCTGCGGGTCGGATGCGGCGCTGCTCGCCCTGCGAATCGTCGATGTCGGTTCCGTCATCGTGCAGTCTCCTCTTCTGTCTTCCTGGGGGTCGGTCGGCTGGAGTCAGCTCACGTCGCGTAGCTCCTGGCCATCCGCGAGCGGAAGCGATACCTGACAAAGGAGACCGCCACCGTGGGGGAGGCAGGCGATGACGCTGCCTCCGTGCCGGCGGATGATCGCGGAGCAAATCGGTCGGTCGAGATCCGCCTCCGTCGAGTGGTGTTGAATCTCGGGCGTGGTGAAGAGCTCGAAGATCTGCGAGAGGTCGGTCGCCTGCGGCGCGGGACCCCGGTCCAGCACGTCGAGAAGCGCGTGCCCCTCTCGCGACGAGACCTCCACGACGACGGATTGGCTTCCGGAAGACCGCTCCAACGCCTGGTCGAGGAGGATCCCGATCGCTTTGCGGAGAGCGGCTTCGTTGCCCCGCACGATCGCGGGCGTTCCGGTGACCTCGATCGCGACGGTCGTCTGCAGCGGAAGGACGCGTTTCGCCTCGCTTCGGACGAGCATCAGGAGATCCAGCTCCTCCAGAACCTCCGGATCCGCGTCGGTGGCCTGTTCTCGAAAAAGCGCCATCGACTTTTCGAAGATCGTGTTCAGTCGCTGGGTCCCCCGCACGATGATGTCGATCAGGTCGGCCTGGGTGTGGCCGCTGTCGTCGAAATCGCCGCCCTGGAGCAGCTGGGCGGAGGAGAGCACCCGGGTGAGAGGCGTCCTCGTCTCGTGCGCCAGCAGAGTGATGAGGTTCGACTTCAGCTGTCCGATCTCTTCGGCGAAGCTGAGCCGCAAGAAGACGCGGACCTTCGCCAACAGCTCGTGGGGATCGAAGGGCTTGGTCACGTAGTCGTCCGCACCGCACTCGTACCCGCGCAGACGTTCAACGGCGAGGGAGTTGCCGGAGACCAGGATGACCTTGACGAAGGGTGACTGTTCCTTGATACGCGCGCACACTTCGTAGCCGTCGATCCCGGGGAGCCGGAGATCGAGCAGGACGAGCTCCGGCCGAAACCGCGCGATGCGCGCGATCGCCTCCTCACCGTTGGACACCAACTCGAGGTCGTAGTCGTACCCGAGTAGCTCCGAGGTGATCCCCTGGATCATCGGATCGTCGTCAACGGCGAGGATGCGATGCTTCACGTGGCGGTCCGTCCGCGGACTGAGTCCTTGTTTCGGGTTGCCTGGATGCCGTTTCCCCGGATCGATCGATCCGGGTCCCCCTTCGGAGTCCCGTTACTCATCGACCACCCCCGAGCGGTTTCTGTAGGGCTTTGGCAGCAGACCTGTCAGGAAGTCCGCCTGCTCGTCCCTGAGGGTCGGATCGGCGGCCCGGGTGGGAACCTGCCTGCAATCGGCCTCCGGGCGGTTCAGTGGTGGTCCGACTCCGATCCGTGGTCGTCGGCGGCGAGCGCGGCCGGCTTCAGGAGCGTGTACATCTTGGGGTGCTCTCC
>JAGQHR010000010.1 GCA_020431745.1 Candidatus Eiseniibacteriota bacterium | reverse complement strand
AGTATCGACTACTCCCGGGATCTCTGACCGTGGACGGAGCGGGGTCGTTGTGCAGCTCGATCACCTCCCCGTAGTCCCCGTGCAGGACCGAGGCCGAGAGCGTGATCTCCTCCTCCAATACGTCGCTCCACTCGTCCCACGCATAGACCGATTCCCGGTAGAGCACGTCGCCACGCCGGTCCTCGAACCGGATCTCCGTAGCCGTGCTGTCCCACCGCGGGGCGACATCGTCGTGGACCTTCGTCACGATCGCGCGGATGGTGTCGGCCTCGAACGGGATCGTGAGCAACACCGATTCGCTCCGGCGCAATCCGCTGGGGCCGGTTCCGTGGGAGCTCGTTGCCTGCTTGCTGGCGAGATGGCTGACGGGCCCGCAGTTCTCCAAATCCTCGAAGTACCGATCATCGTGGAAATCCCCGCGGCGCTGGACCTCGAACGATACTTGCACGGTCTGTCCGGCGATGATCGTGACCGGCTTCCGTATCTCCCCGAAACCCATCAACAGGCAGTGGATCGTGTACTTCCCGCCCGGCAGGTAGGTGATCGTGCAGATTCCCGTCTCGTCGGTCAGGCCCTTCCACAGGGTTCCGTCGATGACCACGTTGGCGAAGCAGCGCGGGATCCCATCCTCCGTCACGTACGCGATGACCGTACCCCACCCGTCCTGGGAGTCCGTGTCCGTGGCGGCACCGGTTCCTGAAGGAAGAACCAGCGACATCCAGAGCGAGCTGACAAGACAGAGCAACCGCGGTCGCATGATCGAAGAGTTCCTCTCGGGTGTCGTATACATGTCGGCCGACGTACCCCATGCCCCAAGCGCTAGTCTTCCGGTGAAACCGGGTCAATCTGACCATCCCGCGCGCGGATGCGGACCGGCTATCCCGGCGGGCGTCGTCTCGGGTATCCTCATACTCCGCTGGACCAAAGGTACCCTGCCAACGGGATCCCGCCTGCCCAGGGCCATGACTCGATCCGCGAGCGGGGGTGCTCAAACAAGTGCCTGCTCCGTCGAGGAGGGCTCGATCATGTTCTTCCCCGTGCCCAGTTTTCGCACGCGACTCCCGCATGTCTCGACCTCCAGCATGCGGCGACTCGTGCCGTTCATCGCGCTCATATCCGGGTTCGTGGTCTTCGGTACAGCCGGTCGGGCAGGAGCCGCCACGTATCACGTGGAGGCCGATGGTTCGGGAGACTTTCCGACCATCCAGGCCGCCCTTGCGGCTGCGGTCGGCGGAGATCACATCGTCCTGGGAGACGGAACCTACGCGGGAGCCGGAAACCGCGATCTGAACTTCCTCGGGAAGGGCGTCGTGTTGGAATCGGCGAGCGCGGACCCGAACGGCTGTGTCATCGACTGCGAGTATCTGGGACGGGGCGTCAACTTCATCACCGCCGAGACACGGCAGGCGCAGCTCCTCGGCGTGACCATCACCCATGGCGCGGGCGACGGCGCGGGCATCTATTGCTATGGATCCAGTCCGACCATCCGCGACTGCATCCTGCGGGAGAACGGAAGCAACAGCTTGGGAGCGGGAATTCGATGCCTCAGTGACGCGTTCCCGCTGATGCAGGACTGTCTGATCACGGAGAACACCTCGAAGTCCGGTGGCGGAATCTACCTCTACGGCGCTCGGGCGATCGTCCAAGGCTGTGAGATCTCCGGCAATCACGCGACGGCGGTTTCCGGAGGAGGGGTCTGGATCAACCTCAACTCCTCCCTCACGCTCGATCACTGCACGATCACCGGAAACGATGCGGCCAATTCGGGAGGGGGCGTGTACCTCTACTTCGAGTCGACGGTCGCCATCAGCGACTGTTTGATCGCCGGGAACTCGAGCGCGCTGCTGGGTGGCGGAATCTTCGGGTTTCGGGTCGCCCCCTCCATCACCAACACGGTGATCACCGGCAATCGCTGCCAATCCATCGATGGTGGCGGTGTCTATCTCAATCAATCTGCCCCCATCTTCACCGGCTGTACGATCGGTGGGAACTACGCCGGTGGGCGCGCGGGCGGATTGGCCCTCGACTCGGGATCGAACGCGACCGTCAACCGGTCGATCGTGTGGGGAGACTGCGCCGGGGACGGTTCGGAGGTCTACCTGACCGACGCGGGCAGTCAGATCCACTTCGACTGCTCCGATGTCGACCCGATGACGGTGACAGGTCCGGGAAGCGCCTTCTACGGCGTCAACGCGTTCACGGCGGATCCACAATTCTGTGATGCGCGACCGTGCACGGAGGCTCCCACGGTTCTCGGGGACTACCGACTGGACGCCGCATCGCCGTGCGCACCGGAGAGCGCGCCGGCGATTTGTGGGCTCGTGGGTGCGCTCGACGTCGGATGCGGAGCCGCGCATGCGCCGGGGGACGAGACGACGATTCAGGCCGAGATCGCCGCATTTCCCAACCCATCGGATGGTGCCATCGAGATTCGGTACGCGATCCCTCGCGCACCAGGGTCCGAGTCCGGACCCCTCGACCTGGGCATCTTCGACGCGACCGGACGTTTGATCCGCGCGTGGGTGTTGGCAGGCGGCGAGCGCGTGGGGTCCGTCGCTTGGGATGGACGAGACCGCGACGGGCATCTGGTTCCTGCCGGAACATACTTCTGTCGTGTCGCGGGCCCGAACACCGACGCGGCGGGCCGCCTCATTCGACTCCGGCGGTAGCGCACGCGCGAGTCTACTGCGTTCGATCCGTTCGCGACCGCAGACGCGCGGTACTGGAGCGAGTTTTCGCCGGCCCCTTCGTCCTACCGCGACGAGACGTCGGCCGCTCGAACGGGCAGAGAACGAATCCGCTTCCCCGCCAGACGCGACAACGCGTTGACCACGGCTGGCGTGAACGGGCACACGGTCGGCTCCCCGAGTCCGTTCGGCGCTGCGGCTTCGGCACCCACGATGTGCGTTTCCACCTCGAGCGGTGTCTCGTCCATCACCGCGACCGGGAAATCGGAATAGTTCGATTGCCGCGCCCGACCTGCGTGGAAGGTGATCTCGCTCTTGAGGTTCGAGAGCGCCCAGATCACGCCGCTTTCGACTTGCTGGCGGACGCCTGCCGGATTGATCACCAACCCACAATCGACGGCGCAGACCACTCGGTGGACGGTGAAGGGAAGCTTCGAGAGAGGCTGACCCTGGCGAAGCGAGACCTCGACGGCATAGGCGACGTAGGTCCCGGTGTGAAAGACGTTGCAGGCAAAACCCTTGGCACGGCCGGCCGGTGCGGGGTCACTCCACCTGGCTTCCCTCGCGACCGTCTCGACGACCCGTCGCATCCGTTGCCGCTCGACCAGGTCTTCTCCGATCTCGAAGGTCGACGGGATCGAGGCATCGTTCGCGCCCAGCATGTCCAGACGAAGCTCGACGGGATCTCGGTCGCACGTCTGGGCCAGCTCGTCGATGAAGCACTCGCGCGCGAACACGGACGACGGAGAAAAGACCGCGCGCCAGGGGCCGATCGGCGTCGGTGCATCGACGGCGGCATAGGTCATCTCCGCGGCCGGGAACGCGTACGGGGAGTCATACACCCCCCAAGCCCACCCGCGGACCGTGTCGGGATCCGCGGTCTGCTCGGGAGTCGGGGGCCGATAGATGTTGTGGGGAGTCGTGGCCTTGCGATGCTCGAAGGCGACCAATCGATTGGCGGTATCCAGGCCCGCGATCAGCCGGTGGGTAGATGCAGCCTGAAAGTGCCCGAAGCGCAGATCATCCTCGCGCGTCCAGACCGTTTGAACCGGCGTCCCCTTCATGGCCTTGGCGACCTCGATCGCTTCCCAGTCGAAGTCGTAGTTCAAACGCCGCCCGAAGCCGCCTCCCAGAAGCTGGACGTTCACCCGTACCGCGGTGTCGGGCAGTTGCAGCACGGCCATGGCAACCCGCTGGACGGTATTCGGTGTCTGTGTGGGGCTCCAGACTTCGCACCGATCATCTTCGACCAGGACGGTGCAATTGACCGGCTCGACGGAGGCGTGGGCCACGAACGGATAGTGATAGACCGCCTCCAGAGTTTGCGCCGCCCGCTTCATGGCGGCTCTTCCCTCCCCGTCCTTGCGGATCGTCACACCGGGCGTTTCCGTAGCTTGCTCGAGCGTGACCCGGTGCGTGTCGCTGTCGAACGACGCTCCGGGGCCGTCTTTCCACTCGATGCGGAGCGCGTCTCGTCCTTTGATTGCTGCGGCAGTGTGCTCGGCCACCACCGCGACTCCCCGCGTGATCCGTACGACTTCGCGAACGCCACGTACCTGCTTGGCCCGCGTGTCGTCGAAGGACACGACCTCTCCGCCGAAGGCAGGAGAACGCGCCACCACCGCGTACAACATCCCCGGCTGACGCACGTCGATTCCATAGATAGCACGGCCCCGCACGATGTCCGCAGCATTGCGACGCTTCCGCGCAGTGCCCACGATCGTGTTCCGGGATCGGTCCTCGGTCGGGGGAGATTCGGGAACGCTTTGACGCGCCGCGTCGGCCACGAGCTCTCCATAGCCGAAGCGGCGGCCCGTCGAAGGATGCTCGACCGCGCCCTGAGACGTTCGACAGGAGTCGGGACTTACTTCCCATCGTTCCGCGGCCGCGGCGACCAGCATCGCGCGTGCGGCAGCACCCGCGTGTCGCAACGGTTCCCAGGTCGTCATGACGCTGGTGCTCCCGCCGGTGCCCAATTCGAGGAAATCGGGTCCGGGGGAGGCCTGCTCCACGCGCACTGTCGTGTAGTCGGCATCCAGCTCTTCGGCGAGGATCATCGGGAGGGACGTTTGGACACCTTGTCCCATTTCGGTCTTTCCGAGTTGGATAACGGCGGTTCCGTCGGGTTCGATCCTCACCCACGCATTCGGTCGGAAGTCCTCCGTGGGGAACCGCCCCGCCCGGCAGAACCGAACTCCCAGAACCAGTGCGCCGCTCCCCGCGGCCATGACTCGGATGAATTCTCGTCGCGTGGTGCTCATTTGCCACCTCGCGAAGATGCGGCACGCCGGATTGCGCGCCGAATGCGGGGATAGGTCCCGCAACGGCAGATGTGGTCGTTCAGTGTCTTCTCGACGAGGTCGTCGGTGGGCTCGGGCTTGCGACCGAGCAGGGCCCACACCTCGAGGAGGAACCCCGCTTGGCAATAGCCGCACTGGGAGACTTCCTCCTCGACCCAGGCGCTCTGGCACGCATCGGCGCCTGGCTTTTCAGCAAAGCCCTCGATCGTCGTGTAGGAAAGACCCGCTGCTTCGGAAAGGTTGGTCTGACAGGACCGGACCGGTTCGTCTGCTTCGAGCACCGTACAGGCGCCGCACGAGCCTTCGCCGCAGCCGTACTTGGTGCCGGTGAGTCCCAGGATGTCGCGGATGACCCAAAGAAGAGGAGTGTCGTCGTCGGCGTCGACCAGATGATGAACGCCGTTGACGATGATCTCAGTGGACGACATGGAAACCTCCAGACGCGAGTGTCCGTTCCCGGCTTGCCAAGTCGCACCCTTGACGTGCGGAGAACGCTACGGTTCGGAGCCGCGTCAGGTCATTCGTGACTCCCCTTACGGTCGACACCGAACCGCGATGCCGCGGAGGGCCGTCGAGCCCTCGGGTCGGCCCCGCTCGGGCCAGCCCCAGCTCGATCTCGAAACGGAGGTCCGCTCGCTTGCGATGGGCCGCTGATCCGGATAGTCGAGAGTTTCTGCTTTTTTGTACCGAACTCCCGAGTGCGAGGGTTCGTAGGTCCCCGTGCCTCGTGTGCGGAAACGATTCTGTCGATGAACGGAGGAAGGGTGGAACGCGCCATAGATCTCTTGCCAAAGGGGATGATTGCCAAGGCCAGGGGATTTCGATGGAAGTCCATTGCGGTCATGGTCTTCATCCTCGCGATGGCTCGAGCCTCGGTCGTTCCGGCAGCGGCGACAGGTCAGCTGGTCCTGGATACGGTGCACGGGCGTTCCCTCGAGAAAAGCCTGACGGAGGAGTCCCCCGATCGAACGGTTGCGATCTATCTCCCCCCGTCCTACGCGGAATCGCCCGGGCGGCGGTACCCCGTTCTCTACCTCCTGCACGGTATCGGTGCGACTCACGAGGACTGGATGTCGCCAGATGCGTCCGAAGGATGGGGCTCGATCCCGGCGTTGATGGACGAGGCCATCGCCGAGCACCGGGTGGCGGAGTTCATCATCGTGGCTCCCAATGAAATGACTCGGGGTGGGGGAAGCTGGTACACGAATTCGGAAGTGATCGGAGCTTGGGAAGACTTCACGACCGTCGATCTCGTGGAGTATGTGGACGCGCACTATCGGACGCTGCCCAAAGCCGCGAGCCGTGGCATCGCCGGACATTCGATGGGCGGATACGGGGCCATCATGCTGGGCATGAAGCATCCGGATGTCTTTCAGGTCGTCTACGGAATCAGCTCGGCACTTCTCGGTTTTGCCGAGAACACCGATCTCAGTGAAGAGAACCTGGGATTCGCGCGAGCAGGGGCGGCGACCCCCGAGACCCTGAACCCTCGCGAGGACGCGATGGCCGCGTCGATCCTCTGTGTAGCGCAGGCCTTCTCGCCCGATCCTCAGCGCCCGCCTTTCCTCGTGGACCTTCCCTACGAGCTGCGGGAGGGCCGCCTCCAAAAAGCGCCGGAGTGCTACTCTCGCTGGCAAAGCAAGATGCCGCTCTACGTGGCGCCCACCTACGAGAAGGGTCTTCGCGAGCTCCGGGGCCTGCGCTTCGACGCCGGACGGTACGATCAGTACACGCACATCCCGCCGACCAATCGCGCGTTCTCGCAGCTTCTCACCGACATGGGGATTCCCCACACTTTCGAGGAATACAACGGGGACCACCGAGACAGGCTCTGGGGAGGCGAGGGCCGGCTTGCGACGGAGGTGCTTCCGTGGTTCTCCCGAGTGCTCTCCCTCGAATAGCCGTCGGCGACGGCGCTCGTCGGATGCCCGGTGCATCCCTGCGGCTCGAACGAGCCAACGCGGGCCGCCCTGGCCAGCGTTTGGCAATCGAAGCACGATCCGCACTCCGGCTTCGACTTGGGCCCCGGCCTAGCTGAATCGTTCGGTCAGACCGCGCAACCAAGTCCTCGTGCCGTGGAGGCGCTGGCCGTCCTTCAGCAGGACCTCGAAGTCTCCATGCGACTCGGTCTCGATGTGATGGATCCGATCCAGGTTGACGAGGATGCGGCGATGGATGCGGGCGAATCGGCTGGGATCCAGTCTCCCGCACAGGCCCCGGATCGATTCGCGAATGAGGTATTCGGTTTCCCTCGCGTGGACCAACACGTAATGGCCGTCCGCCTCGATCCAGTCGATTTCCTCCACGGCAACGAACTCGATCCTGGCGGCTCCCCGGACCATCAGTCTCCGCAAAGGCCGACCCGCCAGTGTGTGCTGGATCAGTTTCCGCGTACGGTCCTCGACCAGGCCACTTCCTCGGAGGCGTGCTGCTTTGTCGACCGCAAGCCGCAGCCGGTCCTGGTCGAACGGCTTCAGCAAGTAATCGACGGCATGAGCTTCGAATGCGCGGAGCGCATGCTCGTCGTGGGCGGTCACGAAGATCACGGCCGGGAGCGGTCTGGGTCCGCGGTCCGCGATTTCCTCCAGGACATCGAACCCGTCCATTCCCGGCATCTGGATGTCGAGAAGCAGAAGGTCCGGCTCGAGCCTCAAGGTTTCTTCTACCGCGGCCGACCCATCCGACGCCTCGCCGACCACCTCGATATCGGACATCCCACCGAGCAGAGTGCGGAGACGACGGCGAGCCGGGGGCTCGTCATCGATGATCAATGCGCGTAGGACCATGTCTGAATCTCCAGGCAACCTTCAGGGACGGCGGGCCATCTCACGTCCTCCGGCGACGGGGATCTTCACGACGGCACGGGCGCCCCCGCCCGCTGCCCGTTCAAGATCGAGGCTTGCCGCGCTTCCATAGGAGTGCTCGAGTCGCCGGCGCGTCGTGTCCAAGCCGGTGCCGAGCTCGGACCGTGCCGGGGGACCTGGGCCGTCGTCGGTGATTGCAATCTCCAGACCGGCTTCGGTTCGCGTCACCTCGACCGTGACGGACACAGGCCCCGGCTTTCGGCTGATTCCGTGTTGGAACGCGTTCTCCACGAGTGGTTGGAGCAAGAGCGTCGGAACCGGAATGTCCAGCGCAGACGGCTCCGCCCGAATCTCCGTGTGCAGGCGAGCCCCGAAGCGGATTCGATGGATCTCGAGGTATTTCTCGAGGAACTCGAGCTCGAGGCGGAGCGGCACCTCGGGACGATCAGCGCCTTCCAGCGTGGAGCGGAGAAGCTCGCTCAACCGCGTCAGCATCCTGTCGGCGGCGTCGACGTCTTCGCGCATCAAACCCAGAACTCCGTTCAGAGTGTTGAAGAGGAAGTGGGGATGTAGGCGGAGCCGCAGGGTTTCGAGCCGGGCACGCGCGAGATCGGTTTCCAGCTTGGACGCCCGAATCTCCCGTTCACGTCGGTCTCGACGTTCGCGGATCGAGAGGCTCGCACCCAGAACCACCCAGTATGTGAACCCCGAAACGTAGAGCTGAAGGAACGAGGCGGGTGGGCGGTGAGGGCCCACGACTGCGAGCCCTACACCCTCGTTCACCATGGTCTTCACGACCACGATCCCCAAGCCAGTGACCAAGTGGACCACGAGTGCGCGCAACCAGGAACGCCGAGAGAACCGGAGCCGGCGACCGAGCCATGCGATCGCCGGGGTGAACGCGGCCCAGGTGTACCAGTTGACGCCGGAGAGGAGCAGGGATCGTTCCCAGCCGATCGGCTCACCCGCATAGGCATAGTCGAGCCGGACCTGCCCGGTGAAAAGCAGGGCGACGATCGTGTAGGCGCCGAGAACCCAGATCCACACGGGAGAAGGCTAGCCGACCTCAGCCTCTCGGGCTATCGAGAGAGGGAGGGCTGAACTCTTCCGGCTCCGGTTCTGAGGCTCGTCGTTGCACTTTTCGGAGGATCCAGACGCCGACCGCGAGCGTGGCGTACAGCAACGGACCTAGCAGGTGGAGTGGTGGCTCTCCGGCGCGCAGGTGAGTAGCCGCTGCGCCGGCCATGATGACGATGATTCCGGCGGCGGCGGCGCGACAGGTTGTCGGCACCAGAATTCCCAAACCGAGCAGTACTTCCGCCGTCGCGACCAATTCGAGGAACGCCGGTGGATATCCCCAACGTGTGAAATTCTGGTGCCACGCTTCACTGCTGTACTTGCTGGAGCCGATGAGAACGAACGCGACTGCGAGCAGCCCCTGGAGAATCCACGAGAAGATTCTGCGCCGCTTGGACATGGTTTGCCCTCCCTTGATTCGAGAGGATCGCGCCTCCTCAGCGATTGCTTCCAGTGAGGTGGCGCGAAGCGGGGAAGCGCGTTCCCGAGTCGGTGGGATGGAGACGCGAACCGGGATCCCGTGGTGAGCTCAGCGCTTCAGGAGTTGAATATTCCCTACGCCCGTGGTGGCGTGGATGTGCCCACCGGTGCCGTCGCCGATCGTTCCCTTCACCATCGCGGGAACGGAGGAGGAAGCGCCGCGAATCGGCAGCTCGCTCGTGATCGTTCCCACTCCGGATGTCAGATCGACCTCGATGTCGATGTCGTCGGACAGCCACAGCCGGATCGTGCCCACTCCGGCCTCGAAGCTGCACCATCCCTCGGGGCGGCCGCCGTAGAGGATGTCGCCGACTCCGACGGTTACTTGTGGATTCGTGACCTCCGGGGTGGTGACCTCGAGGTCGACCGAAGTGTCCCTCGTGTTCTCAGGATTGCGTGCTTTGACCTCGATGCCGTGTGCGGTCTCGATCATGGTCAGGTCGATTCGGTGCAGATCCGACCGGCTGGCAGCCCGCTTCGTCGCGGATACCCGAACCGTGCCGGACTCTCCGGTTCGATAGCGGATCGATCCCACGAAGTCCGTCACCGTCACGGTGGCTCCGTCATTCACTGGAAAGCTGGCCTCGACGTGCTCCGTGTAGTGCCCTTGGTGGTCATCGGACGGGCAGTCATGGCAAGGCGAGGTCGTATCGTCGCAACCCATGATCGGAAGTATCAGGAGCAAGGCGCGGAACCAACCGATCGCGGTGGCGGGTCGTGGCCGAGAGCATTCCCGGTCCGAGCCGGTTTCGCGATGCGTGGAGATGGAGAGGCTTCCTGACTTCGAGCGGCGAAAGGTCTGCATGTCGTGTCTTCCCGGGCGCCGGCGCCCTCTTCGAATCTCGGATCTCGAAGGGTGAGACACCGGAGCCGGGGAGGGTTGTCACCAAGAAACCGGAATCGGGGATGCGGTTAACCCGTAAGCCCGCGTCCCAGAAGCAGACTGAGGCTGATCCCCAGCTCGACGCCGCTGTAGTTCTTCCTCCCCGCGAGGGGTTCCGGGAAGTCGGTGACCAAGTTGTAGGACGCCTTGGTGCCCACCATGAAGCGATGGCCCAGCAGTACGTCCGCGCCCACTCCGAGCTCCGATCCGAACGCCCCCTGCGTGGTGGCGGAGTTGTCGACGCGTCCGGCCAAGACCTCGGACGAGGCGTCGCTGCCGATCCAAGCCCCGACTCCGCCGAGCAGGAACGGCCGGATCGCAGTTCTGAAGGTCGAGGATGGGAGGTACTTCCGGAGGCTGACGCGCAGCGAGACCAGGCTGGTCGCGCGACTGATCACTTCGGTCCCGACATCGGCGGCGAAGTCGCCCTCGAGGAGCGTCGCGGAGATTCCCACGGACACGTCTTCCCGTATCCAGCGGGAGAAGCCCAGGCCGAAGTACAAGTCCTTGGTGCTCGCTTGCGCCGATACGATGCCGGTGGACGAGGCGCCTTCCGCCAATCCCACGCCAAACCGGCCGAGCGAAAGCTCGACCCGGGAGCGTCCCACCAAGGGACCGAGAAAGCCCGGACGCGGGGGCCACGTGCCCCGGTCACCGCGCGCAACCGCCGGAAGCCGGTCGGTCGTCCGGAAGTGATCGGGCGCCAGGACGAGCAGCTCCTCGAGGCCGAGATCGACTTGCGCGACGAAGAGCTCCGACTCGCCTTCCAAGTGGATTCTGTAGCGGCCTGCTTCCAATCCCAAGACCATACTCCGGCCACG
Organism: Candidatus Eiseniibacteriota bacterium; assembly: GCA_020431745.1. Lineage (GTDB taxonomy): Bacteria > Eisenbacteria > RBG-16-71-46 > CAIMUX01 > CAIMUX01 > JAGQHR01. The sequence continues at coordinate 6,448 of JAGQHR010000010.1, read as the reverse complement.
CGGCTTGAAGAGCTCGGCTACCAGATGCTCGTTCCGGTCCCGAACGTAGAGACGCCCATGGAGCTCCTTGTCCAAGAGAAGCCCCGCCGAAGTTCGTCGCACGTCGGTCATCACGACGTCACCGGTCCCGGTCAGGTTGATGTGATAGGAAGGATGCTGCGCTCCTCCCGTCGTTTCGGTCGTGCGAGCGAGCGTCTCGTTGAAGGCGAACTGATAGGCCTCGGTGAGCGAGACTTTGCCGTCGCCGGACACGTCGGCGGCCCCGCGGAGGCCGGAGACGAGATAATGGGTGAAGTAGGAGGCGCCGATCGCGTCGGATTCCTGTGCCGCTTCCGTGCCGGAGCTGGAAGTCAGGAACGCGTATCCCTCCATGTTCGAAGAAAGGTCGACCAGAAAGGGCTGCCTGCGCTCGCCCCCCTTCAATCGGGTGATCACACCCGATGCGCAGGCGTCCAGTACCGTGATGCGAACCGCGGCAGGAATGGCCTCGACGCGCTCGCGGAGATCGGCGTAGGACAGATAGTCGTTCCCGATGCGCAAACCACCCTCGTCGGCGTGGCCGGAGTAGTAGAAGAGAACTTCGACCCGTCCCTCTGGTGGCTCCTGAGCGATTCGTGTCGACAACTCGGAGAGTGCATCTTCGATCCCTTCTCTCGTGGGCTGTCGCAGAAGCAGGTGATGGGAGGAGTCGATTCCGCCCATGCGCACCATGATGTCCGCGAATCGCTCGGCGTCCGACTCGGCATACTTCAGGGTGTCTCGGCCGGGGCCGCCAGCGTTCGATCCGACCGCCACCAGATACCGGCTCAGCTCGCCGGCGGCATGGACGGTGCCGGGTAGGAGCATCAGACACATGCCCAAGAAGAAGATCCCTTTGCATCGCGCAGTGTCATTGCCCATCGGAGGAGTCCTTGTTCAGGGTGAGCCGCACGATCCGAAGATCCGTCGGAAGATCGAGAGCCGGCAAGGAATCGTCGACCCCGGGTGAACGGACGAAGTTCTGGGCCTCTGACCATGATTTCCGCATCGCCCGTTCCACCCGATCAAGAGGGAACGGGGACGGTGCGGTCACGAGGAAGAACACTTCCCAACGGGGGGCATCGTCCAACTCGTACGCGTGCTCGAGGAAGTGGCCGCCGCCCTGTTCCAGCGCGATCGCAACGCTGCCCTCCTCCGGAAGGTGATGGGTGACGGTGCCGCGGCCGTCCAGAGAGAGGATGACGCCGAAGGCGGGAGCACTCGTCCGGTACTCCAAGAGAACCATGTCGTGCTCGGCAGCGGCAGCGCCGTCGGTTAGCTCCTCACTGCTTTCTGCGGTCTTCCGGTAGAGGTGGAGCTCGGCCGCCGGACCTTTGATGCGAGTGACCTCCGGGAGCGGAGGTCCCTCGGTTGGGTTCGGATGAGGGAGCAGCAGGAGCGCGAGCACCGTCGCGGCGACGGCCCCGATCGGAATGAGGGTTTTCGGTGACAGCAGTGTCCTGAGCACGAACCGCGTCCCGCCACCGGTTGAAGGACGTCCTTCCGATTCCGCCCGTCGGAGTCGATCGCGGACTTGCCGGCTCGACTGGCGGGGCGGGTACGCCGCGAGGATCTCCCGATTGGAGAGCTCGAGCTGGTGCAGGCGCTCCCGCAGCCGCTCATCTCGGGAAGCGCGATCGCGAATGCGCTTCATCTCCGCCTCGTCGAGCTCGCCGAGTAGGAAGCGCTCGCACTTCCAGCCCGGAATCTCCGGGAGGGGATCGTGAGGGTCTCGGGAGCTCATACGGATACGATCCTCGTCAGCGAGTTGTGCAGTGCGCGGAGCCGCTTCCGTACTCCGGAGACGGACATCCCGGTTTCCTTGGCCGTTTCTTCGAGAGTCATTCCATCTACGTAGTGGAGCACGGCCATCGTTCGCGTCGACGGTGGATTCTGAGCGAAAAGGCGGCGCAGGGTCGAAAGTGCTCCGACACGGTCCTCGGTGTCGTCCATGGTCGCGATTCTCAGGAGCAACGGGTCTCCGTCGGATGGCCCTCGCCGGGATCGGCTTCGGAGGCGATTGAGACACTCGTTGGTGGCTGCGACGAACAGGAAGCTGGAAGGATGGTCGATCTCGACGCGACCGCCGGCCTGGCAGAGGCGGACGAACACGTCTTGGGTAGCATCCATCGCATCCTCCTCGTCCGAGAGGATTTGCCTGCACCGCCGCAGGACCATCGGACCGTACTTCTCGTAGAGCTTCTCGATGTCCATCGATTGGTCTCTCATCGACATGCTTCAGGATCTGTGACACACGAGGCAGCCGGAGCTGTCACGAGAATCTCGGGACCGGCTCGGCGCAATGCGAGGCGTCCACAAGTCTTTGGGCTCGATCTCCCGGCCTCGGCGAGCGGACGCGTGTCGATGAAGGCGCGCGAGGCACTTGCGGCCTCGCTATCCTTCGGTGCTGCCGGGAGTTGGGCCACCGAGAACGAGCTCGAACGATCTCTCGGCGGTCCGGTGGATGTTCCAACGCAGCGACGCCAACGCCGACAGGAAGCGTTCATCGTGGCTGACCAGCAACAGGGCGCAGGGGCAGTCCGATAGGGCGTTCTCCAGACTCTGGATCGAGGGTAAATCCAAGTGGTTCGTCGGTTCGTCCAGAACGATCAGATGCGGGAGTCGGGCTACTCCGTACGCTAGGAGCAGCTTGCGCAGCTCGCCGGGGCTCGGGCTGGAGCTTTCCAAGAGGCGTTCCGGATCCGAGCCCAGTCTCTTGACGATGGCCATCAGCCTCCCCAGCTGATCCCGGCTCGTGCCCTTGGACTTCGCCAGTATCTCGCGGGCTTGAGTTTCCTCGATTTCCTGGGGGAGGTAGACGAGGCGGTCGGCCGGCAGCTCGAGGTGTTCCAGGATGTGGCGCACGAGCGTGCTCTTGCCCGATCCGTTCGGTCCGGAGAGAGCGACACGATCCTGAGGACCGATCGTCAGCTCGGGATGAGTCAACCTCCACCCGTCGGACTCCCGGGTCACGGACACTTCGATCCGGTCCGCCGGGCGATGGAAGAGGTGGCGGCGATGGGATGCCTCGCCGGCCATCCAGATTCCGAGGGTTGGCTCACGCATGGCCTCGATGGAACGTTCTGCTTCCCGAGCGCGTTCGACACGAGTCGTCACCTGTCGAAGCTGCCGCCCGGCCCGGCCGTCCTTCCCGGTCAACTTGGCTAGATCTCTTTTGGCCTTGGCATCGTGATCCCCTTTGGGAATACCGCGCTTGGACAATCTTTGCCGGGACCGGTCGACGACGGCACGCCGTTTTGCCGCTTCTCGCTCCAACCGTTTTCGCTCGCTCCCTGCGACCAGCTTGGCACTGCGCGCGGCGTCCCGCTCCAGTGCTGCCTGCTCGTCCGCCTGGGTGAAAGTCCCCGGCCGCAGAATCGGGGGTTGCGGATCCACGAAGAGGCATTGCGCGCACAGCAAGTCCAGGAGCTCTCGATCATGGCTGACGAGCAAGCCGATCCCACCGAAGCTCTGGAGCGCGGATGCGACTTGATGCGCGGCGTCGCGATCGAGGTGGTTGGTCGGTTCGTCGACGGCCAGGACCTGCGGTTGTCGCCAGAGTGCGACCCCGATCTGGGCGCGCTTGCGTTCGCCGTGACTCAGAGTGTTCCAGCGAGCGAGCCAGTCTTCCTCCAGGCCGAGGCGTCCGCGAAGCTGGCAGGCCGGTGCGTCGTGGCCTGTGAGGAGGTCGCGGAGACCTGGAGGTGGTGCGTCCGTGCGTTGCGCGCAATAGACCGCACTGGCGCTCCCGGGAACCGTCCCCCGGGTCGGCGAAAGCTCCCGGCTGGCGAGACGCAGCAGCGTGGTCTTCCCGGCACCATTCGGCCCTACGACTCCCGTCCACCCGCGATGGAACTGGCCGGTGAAGCTGTCGATGATCAGGCCTGGTGACTCCGGGTACCCGAAGGTGACATCGAGGAAACGCAGCACGAATGACATCTCGATCTCCTTGCGAATCAGTGGGTCCGAGATCGTCAGAAGGATCGGGGCGGCTGCCCGGACCTCTGACGGCTGGCGATTCGTTCGCGCCGGACCGGCGCGTCAGGAGATGAGGTCGATCATGGGATTCGAGGGTCCTCCGACTACTGTGTCGGCGGTAAGAGTACTCCCCGCGAATCCCCCACACAACAAGACCCGGCAGTGCGGCCGATCGGCGGACCAGCTCAGGCGGCCGTTCCGCTGCGCACTCCCGTTCAGTTTCGCATACATCGCCACTCGTCGCTGCCGGATCGGGCCACACCGCCGGCCGGCAGCAGATGGTCTTCTGTTACAATCGAACGGCGCCCCGAGCATGGAGTGCGTTTGCCGTGTCGGTTGTGAATGAGTGAGGGAGCACGAGAGAATGCGACTTGGATCGAAGCGATCCGGAGAGTCGTCGGGGACGCGGTCTCGTTGCAGGAGGCAGCTCGGGTCGAGTCCGATCGGTTGGCTTGCCTTCGCGTGCGTCGCCTTGATCCTCACGTCTTGCAAGGACGACGGTCCACCGACCACACCCTCGCCTTCCACCAGCGGGGCTCCCGACTTCCGAGCCGAGGACGTGAACCCGACTTCCGGGAGATTCGGAGAGATGGTCTCGCCGCGGGACTACCTGAAGTCGGTCTCGGCCTGGTACTTCGGCCACGCCACCTGAAGCTATTGCAGTATCCAGTTCGGATACCTCGACCAGATGCAGAAGGAGATCGAGAAGTTTTCCCCCGGCGCCCCGATCCAGATCCTGGGAGTGAATGCGATCGAACAAGAGCCCGGCAACGCCTCGATCTGCGACGGCCGCGACATTCCGTGGCTGCAGGAGACGACCGCGTCCCCAATCTGGGCGCCGTGGAACGTGGCCTACCGGGATGTGGTCGTCCTCGATCGGAATAACGAGATCGCGTTGGTGTTCAATCTCTCGCACTACAGCCTCGCGTACCCCGGCAACTACGCGGCGCTGCGTGACTCGCTCCTCGAGGTTGCCGCGGCCACCGACGGCGTGGGCCGCGCCGCCCCGTAGTCCGAAGCCGAGGAAGAGCCGCTCGCCGCCGCCTTCGTCGTGACGGACAACGCCGACGTTGACTTATCCGGGGGGCTCACCATCCGCAAGGTCGGGCCGACGAGAGCCGCGATCCCATAGAGAAGCAACAGGCCTAGGAGGGCAAGGCCGAGGCGCTGGCGCGAAAGCGGTTGTGTGCTCTCCCAGCGGAAGAGCAGGGCATTCAGCCAGACACCGAACGCCCCGGTCGCGAGGAGGATCAGGAGCGGTGCGGTCTGTGCGCCGAGCGACTCTCCCCGAACCATTACGCCGGTCAGACTCTCGACCACATAGGTGCTGGGGAGCAGTTTGGCGCCGACCTGCACGAAGTGTGGCAGCATGAAGAACGGAATGGCTGCACCGGAGAGGAACATCAGAGGGAAGAACAGGAGATTGGTGAGCACGGGGGCGGTCTTGAGGTCTCGCGCGATACTTCCGACGAGCAGACCCAAGGGCGCGAACGCGAGGATTCCGACCAGAAGAACGATCGGAAGGGCCCACACGGGCCCGCGGCAATCTACTCCGAACACCGTCCAGGCGGCGACGCCTTGGAGCAGCAGGGACAGGCAGAGCGTCACGCTCCCGACGATCCCGTAGGCGGCGACGACCGTTGCCGAATTCACCGGAGTGACGAGGTACCGGCGAAAGGTGCCGGCTTCGCGCTCCTGGACCATGATCATCGAGTTACCGAAGAACGACGCGGAAATGATCGTGATCGTCCATAGTCCGGGGAGGATCTCCGTCATCGTCGAGAATCGCGAGAAGATCGCTCCGAAGATGCCGAGCAGGAAGAGCGGAAACATGATCGTCCAGAAGAGCGCCGCGCGCGAGCGGGTCACCGAGAGGATCCCGGCACGAACGAGCTCGCGCAGTCCGCGGAAGCGGATCATCGGGGGGACACTCCTTCGGAGGCTGTCTCGGCGACCAATTCGAGGTACACGTCTTCCAAGGTCGGTCGCTTCAGCCGTAGATCGGTGAGCGACAGCGTCTGTTTCCGCAGCACGTCTCCCAACGTGGAGACGAACGCCGCTGGATCCGTGGTTTGGAATCGCAGGTAGCCGCCCTCGGGCTCCATCTGGACCGTTCCGGCCGTGATGAGCGCTCCCGGGTCGAGAGCTCCGTCGACCCGAAGCCAGACCGTGGAAGCTCCTGCGGCATGCCGCAACAGCTCGAGCGGTGTGCCGTCGGCAACGATGCGGCCCCGCCGCAGCACCACCACGCGGTCGCAGATCGCTTCCGCTTCCTCCAGGTAGTGTGTGGTCATGAGGATGGCGCGTCGCTTCGAGGCGAGGCTCCGGATCAACCGATGGAGCTCGCGACGTCCAGCCGGATCGAGTCCCGCCGTCGGCTCATCGAGGAGGAGCAGCTCCGGGTCGTTGATCAGGGACATCCAGATGGCGAGTCGTTGCCGCTGGCCGCCGG
>JAGQHR010000109.1 GCA_020431745.1 Candidatus Eiseniibacteriota bacterium | reverse complement strand
CCCTCCTCACCCTGGGGATCGCCATCGCGCTCGCCGACCAGATCAGCGCTTCGGTTCTGAAGCCGCTGTTCGATCGCGTGCGACCCTGCTTCGCACATCCGGAGATCGTTCGCCTCGTCCTGCAAAAGCAGGCCCACAGTGCGTCCTTTCCCTCGTCGCACGCCGCGAACAGCTTCGCTGCCGCGATGGTCTTCCGGGGGATGGACCGCCGCCTCGGTTGGGTCATGCTCGGACTCGCCGTTCTGATCAGTCTCTCGCGCCCGTACGTCGGTGTTCACTATCCCAGCGACATCGCGGTCGGAGCCGCGCTCGGCGCCGGGATCGGGTGGGGCGTCGTCCGCCTCCGGACGCTCGTCGGGCGACGGTGGCGGCAGCTCCGCATCGATCCGAAAAAAGAGACCGTGCCACGCGGCTGAGCCGGCGTGCGCCCACCCGCGGCTCGCCTCCGTGGGATCGGGGCGACCGCGGGAGATCAGCCCTGGGCCGCCGTCGCGAACCGGGAGTAGGTCCGCGTGCCGGAGCTCCCGAAGCGCTTGCGAACCATCTGGAGAGTCGGCTCCGTCAGTGCCGAACGTAGTTTCGTTCTTCCGTTGTAAGCGGCCATCCGGTCAGCCATTCCACCTGAGACGTCGAGCCTTCTCTGAAGTTGGCCGACCGGGCAAACGGGGTGCCGACGAATCCCGTCCGGGATCGTCCGGGATGGATCTTCCGCCTCGACGGGGTTGATAGGCGATCGACCCAGTGTGAGGAAACGCGGGGGAGGCCCTGAAATTCCCCTCCGATTCAGGCCCGGGAAGCTCCCCGGTCAATTGGAGCCCCCGGCTGGTTCAGCAAGGCCCTTTAAGTGCCGAACTGGTCGAGTGATGGAACTTCTGCGCGCGACAGACCGGGGCGATCCCCCCTGGTGGGCACGGCTCTTTCCCGGATATGCCGACAACACCCGCCTCCTGACGTACGTGATCTCCGTGGTCGCGAGCGGTGTGGTGCTGCTCTCGGCGACCGCGATCCTGGCCGGTCCCGCGCAGCTCCTGTCGGTTTCTCTCCTGGTCTGGTTCCTGTGCAACTTCGGAGCGGAGTTCCTCTGGCTGGAGACCGAGTCCGGCGAGGGGACCGACAGCATGGCCCTGACCATGAACTTCGCGGTCATCCTGCTCCTGCCCGCCCCGCTCGCCCTCTGGGTCGTCGCGCTCTCCGTTCTTCTCGCCACGCGCTTCATCCAGAAGCGGGATCCGCTCAAAGCCCTCTTCGGTCTCGGCCAGATGGCGCTGACCACTGCGGTGGCAGCCACGCTCTTCCATCTCGTCAATCGTGAAGAGATCGATATCGCCTCGTTCCAGGATTTCCGATCGATCTGCGCGATGCTTCTCTGCGCGGCTGCCTACTTCTTCGTCAACACGTTCCTGGTGACCGGGGCCATGACCCTGCAGCATCGCGTCGCCTTCTGGGACACCTGGCGCAAGAACTACGGATACCGGAACAACATCGTCTCCTCGATCGCACTCTTCTCGTTCGCGCCGATGCTCGTCCTGGCCTACCTCTCCATCGGGTATGCCGGTCTGTTGCTCTTCTTCCTTCCGCTCCTGATTGTGAAGAACCAGAACCGCGAGTACCTCAACATGCGGCGAATGATGCAGGAGCGCGTCGATCGCGAGAAGATGGCGGAACGGGGTAAGCTGGCCGCCGGCATCGCGCACGAGATGAACAACTATCTCGCGATCATGACGGGCCGTGTGCAGCTCCTGGCGGCGCGGGCCAGCAAGCATGGCGACGACAAGATGCGCTCGGACGCGGACGTCATCCGCGAGCAGATCGAGCACATGCGCGTGATGGCGAAGGGGCTGATGGACTTCTCCCATCGCGGCGTTCGCGCGGAGCCCACCGACGTGAACCGGTTCCTCGTCCGGCAGATGGATATGCTGCGGCCGTATCCGGTGCTCAAGGGTGTGGAGATGATTCCCGAGCTCAGCCCGGAGGTGGGGACGGTCGACCTGGATCAGGGGCAGATCGGGCAGGTCGTGGTGAACCTCGTCAAGAACGCGGCCGAAGCGATCAAGGAGTGGGAAGGCGCGACCGAGGCGCCGATGATCACCCTGCGGTCGCTCACCGTGAAGGGCAACAAGGTGCGCATCGAGGTCGTGGACAATGGTCCGGGGATGCCGAAAGCGGTCCAGGAAAAGATCTTCGATGCGTTCTACTCGACAAAGAAAGACGGGCACGGGTTCGGGCTCGCGACTTGCAAGACGATCCTCGGTAACCATCGGGGCAAGATCTGGGTGGAATCCGAGGTCGGCAAGGGAACGACCTTCGTCCTCGAGATCCCCCGGACCAACCCGGATCGCAGCGCCCGTACCGCCGAGAACGGCGAAGGAGCCAAGAGTCCCACGGCGAAGAGCGCCAGCGTGACCGGGACCTCCACCGCGAGCGCGCGGGCGTCCGCTCCGGCCCCGGCCGTCCGGGCCGAGGAAGCCGGCAACCCGCCGAAGTCAGATGCTCCTCCGAAGCCGGCTAGCCCCGACGGCGAGGCCGCCGCCTAGCCTGGGCTCGGCCATCGTCCTGCCGGCCGCTGGCCACGGGTCGCGCCCGGCGACCCTCGCACCCGGTTGCGAACTCGCTGCATCCCTGGCCTTTCCGGGCCGATGATAGAAAGAGCGTGGCTTGTGCCGGCGCATGCGCCAAGGTACGCTCCGTTCACACTCCAGATTCGTGACTCTTATGCCTGAGGACCCATGATCGAACTCCCCAACCGCAAGCACCGAGACCGCTGGGTCACGACGGCCGTTCTGGTCGCGCTCTTCGTGGTGGGTCTGGGAGTGGGACGGGCGTTTCGTTCGGAAGCACCGGAGCCGGCCGAGGTGGTCGTCGACACGGCGACGGCCTCCGGGGTCGAACGCTTCTCCGCCGTCAACGACACGATTCGTCGGGGCGACACCCTGACCTCCGTTCTCCTTCGCCAACGCGTCGAGGTCCAGGAGATCGGGCGGATTCTCGAGCGCATCCGCAGCGACGACCTGTTTTCCCCTCGTGCGCTCCGCCCGGGTCAGTTCGTGACCGTGAGCCGTGACGACTACGGGATGTTCCGGGGCTTGCAGATCACCTTGTCCCCGGAAGAGATATACCGCTTCGATCTGGAGGGCGATTCGCTGCTCGCGTCGCGCGTCGACGTAGACGAGACCGTGCGGCTACGAAAGTTCGAGGGACACATCGTATCCAGCTTCGACGAGGCGGTCCGACGGGCGGGCGGTGACTACCGGCTCACGCTCAAGGTGGCCGACGTTCTCGCGTACGACGTCGACTTCTTCACCGACGTCCGCGAGGGGGATTGGTTTTCGCTCCTCGTCGAGGAGAAGTTCATCGGGGGGGAGTTCCTCGACTACGGCGAAGTGGTCTACGCCTCGTACGCGGGCGAGCGCGCCCAAACCGAGGCGATCGCCTATCGTTGGAACGGGGGGACGGATGGGGGGCACTACACCCCCGCGGGCAACGCGCTGCGGAAGGCCTTCCTGAGGTCGCCGCTCAACTATCGGCGAATCTCTTCCCATTTCGGGAGGCGGCTGCATCCGATGAGCCACGTTTACAAGCATCATTCGGGCATCGACTACGCGGCCGACGCCGGAACCCCGGTGGTCGCGCTCGGCGACGGGACCGTGGAGTTCTGCGGTTGGAAGGGCGGATATGGGAAGACCGTGATCCTGAAGCACGGATCGACCGTCGAGACGCTCTACGGCCACTTCAAGGGATTCGCCCCGGGCCTGCGTCGGGGCGCGCGTGTCCGCCAGGGTGACCTGGTGGGATATGTCGGATCCACCGGAAACGCGACCGGGCCGCATCTCCACTTCGAGGTCATCGATCACGGACGCAAGATCGATCCCGCCGGATTCCAGGCTCGGAACCAGCCGGCCGAGCCGATTCCGGACTCCGAACGGGCCGCGTTCCGCCAGCTGGCCGAGCAGGTTCGGGGGTTGGAACAGAATCTGGTCGCGGGCCAGATCGTCGGGATCGAGACCCTGGTTCCCGCCCAGGCCCAGCTCGCTCTGGCCGACCCCGAGGCGGTCGGCAGCCTGCGTTGACACCCTGAGAACCCAATGCTAGTCTGACGCCGCTTCGTGACGCAGAGGGACTTCCTATGCCCTCGCGTGTGACCGCCCGGTGTATCCGGGGCGTCGAAAGAGGGGAAACGCTTGTCGCTGTCCAACCTCGAGTCCTTCCTGCGCTCCGTCCAGGCAGATACTCAGCTCCAGGAGTTCCAGGAACCGGTCCGGTCCGAGCTGGAGGCGCTCGATCATGCGATGGCGCGCTTCTTCGACAGCCCGCTGGGAATCTTGCGAGGGGTTTCCGAGCATCTCCTGGGAGTGAGCGGGAAGCGCTTTCGCCCGACCGTCCTGATGCTGATCGCCAAGATGGGGGACGACGATCCCGAGGATACGGTGTTCGCCGCCAGCGTCATCGAGCTGATCCACACCGCGACCCTGATCCACGACGACACGATCGATCGCAGTGCGGTACGTCGGGGTCTGCCGACGCTCAACGCGCTCTTCAACGACCAGGTCTCGACCATTCTCGGGGACTACATCTACACGAAGGCGTTCGTCGAGCTCATCGATCGGGAGCTGCCGAAGCTCGTGCCGGTCGTCGCCCGCACCACCTACCGCATGACGGTGGGGGAGGTGCTCGCCATCGAGCAGAAGGACGACATCGATATTACCGAAGAGGACTACTTCCATCTCCTCAACGAGAAAACCGCCTCCCTCATGGGCGCGTCGGCGCAGATCGGCGGGCTCCTCGGAGGGATGGACGATGCCCAGGTCGCGGAGCTTCATGAGTTCGGTGAGGATCTCGGGCGCGCCTATCAGGTGACGGACGATCTCTTCGACTTCGTCGGCGATGCCGACCAGCTGGGCAAGGGGGTCGCCTCCGATCTCCACGCCGGGAAGATCACCCTGCCGCTGATCTACGCGATGCGGCAGGAAGGATCGACCAATCGCCGCTTCCTGCGTGACCTGGCCCGGCGCAAGAGCTGCACGGACGAGGAATGGGTGCGCCTCGGTCGGATTCTGGAAGAGTGCGGCGCCCTCGACTATTGCCGAGACCGGGCCTTGGGACTGGCCGACTCCGCGCTGGCGCGTCTGGCCTTCCTCCCCGAGGGCGTTCACCGCACCGCCTTGGAAAAGGCGGTCGCCTATGCGGTGAATCGCGTCCACTGATCGCGATGACAGCGCAGCATCCCAGACCACACATCCAGCGAGATCCGAGGGGCCGTTCATGGTAGAGGACTCCCACGCCTTGGCTCGGCGCATTGCCGAGCTCGCCCTCGAAAAGAAGGCCGAAGATACGGTGATCCTCGACCTGCGCGAGCTTTCCTCCGCGTGCGACTATTTCGTCGTGGCCTCGGCGGACAACGAGCAGAAGGTGCGCGCGATCACCGAGCACATCGAAGACGAGCTCGAAAACGAGGGCTTGCGGCCCTGGCACGTGGAAGGCCGTTCTCATCGACGCTGGGTGCTCCTCGATTACGTGCACGTCGTCGTCCACGTCTTCCACGAGGACGCCCGCGGCTTCTATTCGTTGGAGCGTCTTTGGGCTGGTGCGCCTCGCGAGGAAGTTTCCGAGGTTGCGAGCCCGGGCGGAGAGTCGCGGTGAGGCTGGTTTCGGATGTAAGGAGAACGCGATGACGGCCTTGCCCTTGTTGGTCGTGGGTTCGGTGGCGCTCGACACGGTGCAGACTCCGGCGGGTGAGCGGCACGAAGCCTTGGGTGGTTCGGCCTCCTACTTCTCGCTGGCGGCAATTCGCTACGCGCCTGTACGGATGGTGGCCGTGGCGGGGAGCGACTTTCCCCAGCCCTTCCGCGATCTCTTTCGCGATCAGGGGATCGACCTGGAGGGACTCCGTTTTCAGGACGGCCGAACCTTTCGCTGGGGAGGACGCTACACGGAGGACATGAACGGACGCGTCACGCTCTTCACGGAGCTCAACGTGTTCGAGAGCTTCCATCCCGATCTTCCCACCCGCTATCGCGAGACACCGATCGTCCTCCTGGCGAACATCGCCCCCCAGCTTCAGCTCGAGGTGGTGCGGCAGGTGGAGTCCCCCCGGCTGGTTGCTCTCGACACGATGAACTATTGGATCGAATCGAGTCCCGATGACCTCCGCCGGGTGCTCCAGCACACGGACATCTTCTTCCTCAACGAGGAGGAGGCCCGCCAGTTCACGGGGTGCGTCAACGTGCTGCGAGCCGCGCGGGAGATCCAGCGGATGGGGCCGTCCCTCATCGTGATCAAGCGGGGGGAGCACGGCGTCCTCTGTCTGACGCCCCGCGGTTGGTTCACCCTACCGGCGTTTCCGGTCGAGGAGCTCCGCGATCCCACCGGGGCCGGAGATTCCTTCGCTGGAGGAACGCTGGGATTCCTGGCCAGCCGTGGCGGGGAACTGGGTGAGGAGGACGTTCGGCAGGCGCTGGCCCACGGAACCGCGGTGGCTTCGCACACCGTGGAGCGGTTCGGAGTCGACGGCCTCACCTCGCTGACGCGAGAGGCCATTCTCGAGCGCGTGCGCCAAGTGCGGGAGGTCACGCGCTTCGAGCTCGACGCCTAACCGGCTTTCCTTCCGGGATCGAGGCCATCCCTCCCTGTGAACCCACCGACCGGCGGGGCGGGTGCTCGGCGCCTGAGCCTGCTAGAATCGCGAGGACGCACCTCTTTCACGCGCGGACCGGCACCCGGTGGACGGCCCGCGATGCAATCTCCGCCGGGAAGGAGACATCGTGGACCGCGAGAAACTCAGCACCATCGAATCGCAGCTAGCACGGATCCACGGGGTGCTCTCGGTACGTTTGCGCACCCGTGACGACGAACCGGCGGAGCTTCATGCCCTCGTCCTGGAGGGAAGCGGGGTCCGCCGTACCCAGATCCAGAGCGCCCTCTTCGGCGGCTTCGGAATCGAGCTCGACCTGGAGCGCATCCACATCGTGGAGCTGGCACCCGACGAGGACGAGGCCTCGGCCCGGATCCGTTTCCACAGCGTCAACGTCTACCGTGAGAGCCACCGGGTCGAAGCCCAGGTCGAGCTCCACCGGGACGGGGCCGCCTTCGTCGGCACCGCCGACGGAGCTGCCATCCGGGACGGGATTCCCCGCATCGTGGCGGCGGCCACTCTCCAGGCCCTCCGGAAGCTGGTGGGCGAGGACCTCGCGCTCGAGCTGCTCGCGCTGGAGGCGCGGCGGTTGGGGGGACGGCGCCTCATGCTCTCGCATCTCGTCCTCCTGCGCGGCCGGGAGGAGACCCATCTCACCGGCAGCGTGCTGGTCGCGCAGGATCCTCTCGAGGCGGTGGTCTTCTCGCTTCTGGATGCTTTGAACCGCGTGCTTCCCACGCTCGAGAGCGAGCTGGTGGAGTTCGAAGTCGAACCGCTCTTCGAAGGAGCCCGAGGATGAGTGACGTTTCGGACGGGAAATCGCTGACCTACCGAGAAGCCGGCGTCGACATCGACGAGGGCAACCTCGCGGTGCGCAGTCTCCGTCCGTTCGTCGAGAGCACGCGGACGCCCCGGGTCGTCGGCGGAGTCGGCGCGTTCGCCGGGCTCTTCGCCTATCCCCGTCCGGATTCTGACACGCTCCTCGTCGCCTCCATGGACGGAGTCGGGACGAAGCTGCGGCTCTCCGCGCATCTCGGGCGCTGGAAGGACGCGGGATTCGACATCGTGTCGCACTGCGTGAGCGACATTCTCGTCATGGGCGCGCGACCCCTCTTTTTCCTCGATTATGTCGGCATGGGAAAGCTGCACGCGTCGGTTGTGGCCGACCTGGTCGAAGGCATGGCCGAAGCGTGCCGCCCCTGCGGATGCGCTCTTCTCGGTGGGGAGACCGCGGAGATGCCCGGCGTGTATCCGGACGGGGAAGCGGACGTCGTCGGAACCATCCTCGGAGAGGTCAGCCGGTCTCGATTGATCGACGGTCGGCGGATCGAAGTGGGGGATCGCCTGCTCGGTCTATCCTCGATCGGGCTCCACACCAACGGATACTCCCTGGCCCGCAAGATTCTGGGCAGCGACGAACGGCCGTCGGTGTTCGCGGAGCGCCCGGATCCCGCGGGTGCGACCTGGGGTGATCTGCTGACGGCACGCCACCGCCTCTACTTTCCGCTCGTGGAACCGCTCCTCGCCACCGACGCGATTCGGGGGATGGCCCACATCACCGGTGGGGGGCTCACCGAGAACATCCCGCGGATTCTGCCAGCCGGCACTCGGGCGGCGATCGACCGTAGCGCCTGGCCCGTTCCCCCGGTCTTCCG
>JAGQHR010001095.1 GCA_020431745.1 Candidatus Eiseniibacteriota bacterium | reverse complement strand
TACCACGCTCGGCGGCCACCCGTTCGCGGAGCGGGAGATCGTCACGCCGGGATTGGAGGCGCTGCTGAGTGATCGCTTCCGTCCGATCTCGAGAAAGGCCCGGCGGAGCTACGCGATGGGCGCGGTGCAGGCCATCGCCGCCACTCCGGATGGGTGGGTCGGTGCGGCGGATCCCCGAAGGGAAGGGACTGCCGGTGGCTTCTGAGACGATTCAGATCTGGCCGCGCATGGGCTTCCACGTGACCTACCGGCGCAAGCGGATGACGCCGGTTCGCCGGTGGGTGCTGCTCATCACCCTCGTGGTCCCCCTCGTGATCATCCTGCTCAAGCACACGTCCACTCCCGTCGCGGAGGTCTTGCGGCACGTGGTGTCTTTGGGTGGCTCCCAGGAGGAGGTCTCGCACCGGGTGGCCAATGTGCTCCTGGTCCCGCTGGGCGCCGCCATCGTCGTTTTCTTTCGGGTGACCCTCGGCATCCGGGTTCTCGGGCCCTTCCGGTCCGTGCTGTTGGCGATCGCGTTCCGCACCACGGGAATTCCGTTGGGGATCTTCTTCCTCTCCTTGGTGATCAGTGCGATCGTGCTCCTGCGGCCGCTTTTCAAGAAGAAGCTGCGACTGCCGTATTTCAGCCGACTGTCGGTGACCCTCAGCACGGTGGCGGCGATCATCACCGTTACGCTGGTCGTCGCACGGCACTTCTCGATCGAACCGCTGGGCCGGGCGGCCTTCTTCCCGATTGTGGTGTTGTGTCTGACGGGGGACGGATTCGCGGCGACCCTCCGCCGGGAGGGGCTCCGCTCCGCTCTCTGGCGTGGTGCGATGACCGCGTTGGTCGCGCTGCTGATCTCCGCGATTGCGGGTGTCCGCTCCATCGAACACATCCTCGCTCTCTATCCCGAGCTGCTCTTGTTGGAGATCGGGATGATCATCGTTTTCTCCTATTTCCTCGGCTTCCGGCTTTTCGCCTTCCTCAATCCCCCACTCCCGAAGAAAAAGAAAAAGAAGCGGGCCAAGAGTCGGACGAAGGCCAAGTCGAGTCCATCGGAACCGTATGCCGTGCTGGTACCACCGCAGGCTGACCCCCAGGCGCAGCAGCAGGAGAAGCTTCCATCATGAAGATCGCCGTCGTACGCAACCGGAAGAACGAGGGCGTGGTCTCGCGCGTCGGACGGCCCTGTCGAGAACGCTACGGCCGGACGTCCGTGCAGTCGGTCATGAACGCGCTCCGGGCCGGAGGGCATCACGTCAAAGTGCTCGAAGGCGACATGACGCTGCTGCCGGAGCTGCTGGACTTCATGCCTCCCCACACCGAGACGGGAGATCCGACGGGTCTGGTCTTCAACATGTCCTATGGAATCCAGGGCGACGGGCGCTACCTGCACGTCCCCGGCATGTTGGAGATGGCCGGAGTGCCGTACACGGGGTCGAATCCGCGGGTGCATGGAGTCTGTCTCGACAAGATCATGACGAAGCTGGCGCTTCAGTGGGTGGGCGTCCCGACCCCGCGCTTTTGTTCGATGTGG
>JAGQHR010001094.1 GCA_020431745.1 Candidatus Eiseniibacteriota bacterium | reverse complement strand
CCGGCCGCGAGGAACCCCCGGGTCGCGACGGCCCGCCGGGGCGTGAGGAGCCTCCGGATCGCGAAGGTCGGGGCCGTGGAGTTCCGCCTGATCGCGCCGGACGGCTTCCGCCGCCGCTGCTTCCGCTCTTGCGCTTCGGTCCGCGTTCGTTCGAAGGACGCCCGTTCATGATTTCGCTCCGGCGGGTTCCGCCCGCCTCGTTTCGTTTCGTCTGGGAGGCTCGAAGGCGACCAGTGCTGAAACCAACATGGAGGTCAGGACCGACGCCGTGAATACGTACAGTCCCGCGAGAGGAGCCACGTGCATCTGTCCGACGCTCGAGTTGATCCGCAGGATCACGACCAGCAGCGCGACTACGAAGACGTCACCCATCGACCACTGCCCGAGGTTCTTGATCCAGGTGTTGACCCGTGACCGGCGTCGGACGTTGCGGCTCGACAGCACATAGGCGAGCGCGAGGTACTTCCCGATCGGGAAGACGATGGTGAAGGCGGTGATGATCACGGTCAGCGTGTAGTCCCCGGTCTCGTACAGCTTCTTGATCGTGGTGAGGAGCTTGAGCAGCTCGGTGTTGTCTTTCACGAAGGTCGCGACCTGGATGTGGGTGCGGACCTCGGCGACGTGCATGGTCAGGCTGAGCGCGTAGAGCGCGGCCGAGATCGGCAGCACCACTACGGAAACCAGATAGTGGATCGAGTGCCCCTTACGAGGCGTTTCGGCCGGCTCCCCGTCGGCATTCTCCGCCGCATCCCATTTCATGCCGCATTCCTCCGTGGTGAGATTTCGCTGCCGATCCGCAGCATCGAGACGATCCACCCGGCCAGGAACGCCAGCACGAACGACGCGACCTTGAGGTCGAGCGCTCCCTGCAGCGCATCCGTGTTCTTCCAAACGATCGTGGAAACCATGCCCGTCAGCATCGCGGCGATCGCGCCTCCCCGGGTGAGGCGCTTCCACCAGAGCGCCAGGATCAGGACTGGACCGAACGAGCTGCCCAGTCCCGCCCAAGCATAGGCGACCATGTCATAGATCAGGTCCTGATTTGCCAGGGCCAGTCCGAGGGCACCCAGGGTGACGATCACGGCCGAAATCCGCGCCAGGAGGACCAACCGGCCCGGCTCGCCGCGCGGATGGCGCCGCCGGACGGTCTTGACCCAGATGTCTTCGACGAGGGCACTGCTCGCGACCATGATCTGGCTGTCCGCCGTCGACATCATCGCGGCGACCGCACCCGAGATGAAGATGCCCGCGAGCCACCCCGGCACCAGAACCTTGGCGAGAAGCGGCATCACCTGGTCGGGGTCCGGGACCGAGGGACCGAGCACGCCTACGGCGACCAGTCCGATGAACATCGCGCCCCAGTACGCGAGCAGCACCCAGCTCATCGCGATGAGGGTCCCCAAACGCAGGTCCTTCTCGCGGCGGATCGCCATGTACCGCGTGAGCAGGTGCGGCTGCCCGAAGTAGCCCAGTCCCCACGAGAGGTTGGCGATCATGACCCCGAAGAGAAAAGCGCGTCCGGT
>JAGQHR010001093.1 GCA_020431745.1 Candidatus Eiseniibacteriota bacterium | reverse complement strand
CAAGCAGATGCTGCTGCGCCTGGCCCGCGAGGCTTGTCCCGAGCCGGATCTCAAGCGCGCGCGTCTGACTCGAGTGCTGGAGGAAAAGACGCAGTTCCGCCTCTATCAGGAATG
Organism: Candidatus Eiseniibacteriota bacterium; assembly: GCA_020431745.1. GTDB lineage: Bacteria > Eisenbacteria > RBG-16-71-46 > CAIMUX01 > CAIMUX01 > JAGQHR01. The sequence continues at coordinate 1,409 of JAGQHR010001093.1, read as the reverse complement.
GAAGCGGGCGCAGTTCCAGCTCAGCCCGGAGCGGGAGGCGGCGCTCGTCGGGCAGCTCGCACGCACCGCGCGGGTGCGGGTTTTCGGCGTCGGCGGAGACAAGATCGACGAGGTTCGTGCGGCGATCGATGCCGGCCAGGGATTCGACGCGCTCCGCGAGTCGTATGCGCTCAGCGATCAGGTCGAAGAGCAGACCGTGTCCCTCGACAAGGTTCCGCGGGAGGTGATCGAATCGGTCCTGCTCGACGACGCGATCGAAGGCACCGTCGTCGGTCCCATCATGACGCGGCGGGGAGCGCTCGTGCTCGAGGTGCTCTCCTTCGAGCCGCTCGATCTCGAGAGCGATCCCCACCTGCTCGACGTCGCGAAGGCGACGGCCAAGGATCACGACTACCTGCCGATCCAGCAGGCGTTCTTCGACAGCGTGCGGGCGGCGGCACGGATCGTGATCCACGACGAGGCGATTCCCCTCCTCCACGAACGGTTCACGGCGTACTGGGAGTCGCTGCAGACCGCACCCGTCGTCGACTATCAGACGGTCCGGGCCCCGCTCTGGTCCTTCGATGACTCGGAACGCGCGCAGCCGCTCTTCGATCTCTCCGGGCGCACTTACACGATCGGCGATTTCGTGAGCGGGTTGAACCAGGTCGATCTGGAGTTCTGGCCGACGCTGGGCTCGCAGGAGCGGATTCGGTCGCAGGTCGAGCAGCGGGTGCTCCGACTTCTGCTCGTGCACCAGGTCGAGGCGGAAGGGTTTCCCGATCGCCCCGAATGTCAGCAGGCACTGGCCAGGATCCGTGAAGAGCAGCTCCTCCAGGAGTTCCACGATCGGTATCTCGCGGAGCGGATCGAGGTGCCGGAGGACCGTCTCCACCGCTACTTCGAGGAGAACCAGGCCAGCTACGTGACCGGAGAACAGGTGTCCTTCGGGTTCCTGTCCTTCCCCGAAACAGCGGAAGCCCGCGTGCGCGAGCTGCGGGAGCAGATGAAGACAGCCGAGGACTGGACCCGGATCGCGACCGCCGAGGCCGCCCGCGGCGACGAGATCGAGTTCGTCGCCGACACCGGGCTGCGCTCGATCCGACGACCGCCCGACAATCCGGCGTGGATTCCGATGCGGAACCTGGCCTCGAACCTGACGGCGGGGGAGATCAGCCCGGTGGCGCAGATTCCCGGCCACTTCGTGATCGTGCGGGTCAACGAGCGGGCTCCCCAGCGCCCCTCCACCTTCGAGGAAGCGCGCACGGAAGTCTTCCGGATCGTGCAGCAGGCGATGATCGACGAGGAGATCGATCGGAGGCTCGGTGCTGCCCGGAGCGAGCTGCACGCGCAGGTCCGGAAGGAGCTCCTGACCGACGCGGCGGGCTCGTCCGACTGAGCGGCACGCCGGCGTCGCGCTGAGCGCCGAG
>JAGQHR010001092.1 GCA_020431745.1 Candidatus Eiseniibacteriota bacterium | reverse complement strand
ATCCCGTCGATCTCGCAGGAATCTGCGAGCGGCGCGGACCCCAACTCGGAGGTTCCTGCGAGAAGTCGCGGGCGCCCGCCGTGCTCACGCCGGCAATTCGCTGCCGTAAGGCTCGATACCGAAATCGGACGAGCTTGGCACGAGCGTTGCGTCGAGCCACATCGATCCTTCGCAGTGAGGGATCACCGAACGGAAGAGCTCTGCGGGAACAGGGCAAAGAAGGAGGAACCCAAAATGACACGCACCAACCTGGTTTTCACGATGGCCATGGTCCTCGCTCTCGGGGTCACGGTCGCGCAGGCGGGACAGAACGATCGTGGCCACGGCTATCAGGTCGCGGCATTCGTCGATGAAAACGGTGACGGCTTCAACGATCTCGCTCCCGACGCAGACGGAGACGGGATCCCCAACGGGCTCGATTCGGACTACGAGCCTCCTCGGGATGGATCGGGCGCAGGCCTCGGCTGGCGGGCAGGCGATCCCCTCGGTCAGGGCAACGGTCCCCGGGTGATGGCGAGCTGGGGATTCCACCCCTTCCTCATGTTCGGTCCGTTCGGCGCCTTCGCGCTGGAAGCTCCCGGAAACGGGCACGGCCCCGCTGATGGCACCGGTTTCGGCGGCAACGGTCCGGCCGACGGCGGCGGCTACGGTCCGGGCACGGGCACGGGAGCGGGCGACTGCGACGGCACCGGTCCGAACGGTCAGCAGGGAGGCCCGAACGATCGTGGCAACCGTCGCTGATCCACAAAGTGAGCCGGCGGGAGTAGACGAAGCTGCTCCCGCCGGATTCCCTCTGGTGAGTCGATTCCAGAAGGAGGAGATCATGAAACCGAACCCGATGTCGCTGCTGGCGGCTCTGACGATGATCCTCCTCGCCTCCCCCGTCGGCGCCGGCGATCTCTTCAGCGGACAGCTCTCGGTGGGAGGGGGATACTCGGCGCACCCGCTCGGCATCGATGGAGATGAAGACGCCGGCTACGCGTCGCAAACGCTCCGTCTCCAGTTGAACAAGACGCTCGGCAGCTCGGCGTGGCGTCTCGGGTATGAAGGATCCGCCCACGAGTTCACCGGCGAGCAGTCCCTCGACCAGATGCACCACGCCCTGGGACTGGAGTGGTTCGGCAGCGCCGCCGATCACCGGTGGAACCTCAGCGCCGGCGCACAGGCATCCGGGCGCATGCAGTCTGGAATCTATCAACCGTATGACTTCGTCGAAGCGACCGGCTACTTCGCCTTCAAGACCTACCTCCGCGACGGGCTGCTCGCACGCGGATACGCGCAGGTCCGGGATCGGAGCTACTCCGAGCTGCCCGAAGAGAGCTTCTCGGAACCCTCCGTGCAAGTCGACCTGCAGCGATTCCTGCCCAGCCAGACCACGCTCGGCGCTACCCTTGGTTGGGGATGGAAGCTCTTCCGAGATCCCGCCGCCGAGCGTGTCTGGGAAACCGACGGGATGCCGTCGACCCATCTTCTTCGTTTGCAGCTCAACGCCGCGCAGAGCCTCTCCGACCGGGTCTCCCTTCG
>JAGQHR010001091.1 GCA_020431745.1 Candidatus Eiseniibacteriota bacterium | reverse complement strand
TCGCCTTGAACGATCTGGTTCCGCAGCTGTGGCTGCGCGAGGATCCCGGCGTCACCCACGAGCTGCGGTGGTCCCCGGTGTTCGGCGCGACGCGCTACCAAATCCTGCGCGCGGCCGAGGGAAACATCCCCACCACGTTCAGCACGTCTTCCCTCGACACGACCCTTTCGCTGCCCCCGGGCTTCCAGGGTGGAACCGACATCACCTACCGAGTCCAAGCCGAGCTGTCGGATGGACGGCTGAGTGCTCCCTCCGAAGAGAGGACCGGAAACGAGCCGGGATCGGTTCCTCCGTCCGCCGTCTCTGATCTGACCGCGCTGATCACCAACGCCACCGAGATCGTGCTGCGCTGGACCGCACCGGGAGACGATGGAACGAGCGGGCAGGCCACCCGCTATGACCTGCGCTACTCCACGACTCCGATCACGGACGAGACGTTCTCGTCGGCAACGGCGCTGGAGACGGCGCCTCCGAACAATCCCGGAGCGGGTGAGTTCGCCGTCGCCTCGTCGTTGGACGCACAGACCACCTACTACTTCGCGCTCGTGACCTTTGACGAAGCCGACAACCGGTCTCCGCTCTCCAACGTTCTGGAGATCGAGACTCCCGCGATCCCGGATACGGAAGCTCCGTCCGCTGTCACCGATCTGACGATCGCGAGCCCGGAGGAAGGCGTCTTCGAGCTCACCTGGACCGCTCCTTCCGATGCGCGCGACGGCGACGCCGCCGGCTACGAGCTGCGCTACTCTACGAGCACTCTCGACGACGCGACCTTTCCCGCCGCCACTCTGCTTTCCGATCCACCCACACCGGGAGATGCGGGCACCCAGGAGTCGCTGCGGATCGCGTCGCTGTCGCCGGGAACCTATTCATTCGCACTGCGAAGCCTGGATGCGGCTGGAAACGCGTCCACGGTCTCGAACGTCGTCTCGGCCAGCAACGCGGACCTGGTTCCCCCGGGTGCGGTCACGGATCTGTCCGCCACCGCGCTGGGAGGAGATCGAATCCGGCTCGCCTGGACGGTCCAGGGAGACAACGCCGAGCTCGGCCGCGCGGATCATCAGGAGATTCGGGTGGCCACCACCCCGATCGACGAGGCCGGCTTCCCGGACGCCACCCCGATCGCAGCGCCCGTCCCGACCGATCCGGGCACGACGGCCGAGCTCGAGGTCGACGGCATCTTCGGAGCGGAGACCATCTACTACTTCGCGATCCGCACCGTCGATGAGGCCGGAAACGTATCGGCGATCTCGAATCCGGCGACCGCGACGACCCCCGACTTCGAGCCGCCGGCTGCCACCACGGATGTCGTGGCGGAGGAGGTGACCGGCACGCGCGCCAAGATGTACTGGACCGCACCCGGAGACAACGGCGATCGCGGCACGGCCACGACCTACGACATGCGCTTCAGCTTCGAGCCGCTGACCGAAGACAACTTCGCCGATGCGGCCGAGGTCACCAATCTGCCCGAGCCCGCTCCCGCGGGCACCAACGAGGAGGTGACCCTCGTCGCGTCGCAGGCGGT
>JAGQHR010001090.1 GCA_020431745.1 Candidatus Eiseniibacteriota bacterium | reverse complement strand
GCCATCGGATGGTCGATCCGATCTACGACTCCGGGATCGACCCGCCCGAAGACGTCGACGTCCTGGCCGGCATCGCCGACGTCCCCGGCAACTACGCAAACGGCCAATACGTCGCGGATCCGGAGGACCGGCGCCGCGGTCCTTTCGAGGACGCCGCCGCGCCACACACGTTCCTGGCCTCGGCCTTTCACCGCTCTTCCGACTTCTGCGGAACATGTCACGATGTTTCGAATCCGGTCTTCGAACGGGTGGGCGGATCGGACTACGCCCCCGGCCCGCTGGACGAACCACCGAACGACTTCGACTCATCCGTGCTCCTGCCGTTGGAGCGAACCTACAGCGAGTGGAAGAACAGCGAATTCGCAACGACCGGCGTCTACGCCCCGGAGTTTGCGGGAAACAAGCCCGACGGAATCGTTTCGACCTGCCAGGACTGTCACATGGCGGATGCTCAGGGAAGGGGCTGCAACGTTCCGGGGACCCCGCTGCGGGACGATCTCCCCCGGCACGATCTGACCGGCGGGAACGCCTGGGTGCCCTCGATCGTGGAACAAGCCTACCCGGGAGAGGTGGATGCGCAGGCGCTGGCCGACGGTGCGCAGCGTGCGATCTCGATGCTGGAGCGGGCCGCCCTCCTGGACGTCGCCGTTGATCCCGAGCCGAACGGCTACCTCGCGACCGTGACGATCACGAACCGGTCAGGCCACAAGCTCCCGACGGGGTATCCCGAAGGGCGACGGATGTGGGTCTCGCTCGCGGCCTATGACGCTGCGGATCAGATCATCTACGAATCCGGCGCGTACGACCCGGGCACGGGCATTCTGGTGGAAGACGACGATCTCGCGCTCTACGAAGCCAAGATGGGCATCTCCCCCGCGCTCGCAGGAGCGCTCGGTCTCCCGGCGGGGGCGAGCTTCCATTTCACGCTCAATGACTCGATCTACTCCGACACCCGGATCCCGCCCCTCGGCTTCACGAACGCGGGATTCGAGTCCTTCGGAGGGCAACCCGTCGATCCCGAGGCGCCCGGAATCCGCTATGCCGACGGCCAGAATTGGGATGCGCCGCAGTATCACTTGCCCACCGAAACGGACCGCGTGATCGCGACGCTCTACTACCAGACCACTTCCAAGGAGTACGTCGACTTCCTCCGCGACGAGAACACGACCGACGATCGAGGGACCGTTCTCCACGACTTGTGGTCGAGCAACGGTCGCTCCTCACCGGTGGTGATGGTCGCGGATACGGCGGACGTGGGCGTGACCGCAATTCCTCCGGCGCTTCCGTTCGAGGAGGAGCTCTCGGTCTCGGCGCTGCAGAACCCCTTCCGCGATCGGCTGGTGCTGCGGCTAAGGGTCCCGACTCCATCCGAGGTGATCTACCGCATCACCGACGTCTCCGGCCGATTGGTCTGTGAGCGTGCGCAGGCATGCTCCGCCGGCCCGATCCAGATCGTGTGGGACGGCACGGATGGCGCAGGTCGGGCGGTTTCGTCCGGTCTCTACTGGGTCAACATCCGCGCGGGGGACG
>JAGQHR010001089.1 GCA_020431745.1 Candidatus Eiseniibacteriota bacterium | reverse complement strand
CTCGGTGTCCCGTCTGATCGGCGCTCCTCCAGGCTACGTCGGGTATGAAGAGGGGGGCCAGCTGACGGAGGCCGTGCGGCGGAAGCCGTACTCTGTACTGCTATTCGACGAAATCGAAAAGGCACACCCCGAGGTCTTCCACATCCTGTTGCAGATCCTCGACGACGGGCAGGCCACCGACAGCCAGGGCCGGCGCGTGGACTTCAAGAACACGGTCATCATCATGACCTCCAACCTGGGGTCCCCGCTCCTCCTCGACGGGGTCGATTCCACCGGCGAGATCCGACCGGACGTGCGCGACGCCGTGATGGCCGAGCTTCGCCGCCACTTCCGGCCCGAGTTCCTCAACCGTGTCGACGACATCGTGCTGTTCAAGCCGCTCCGACTGGAGGAGATCGAGAAGATCGTCGACCTGCTGGTGGTGGACCTGCGCCGGCGGCTGGAGGATCGCGGACTCGGCCTGCGGATCGCCGAAGACGCGCGGCGGCGGATCGCCGAAGAGGGATTCGATCCCGTCTTCGGGGCGCGCCCGCTCCGGCGCTTTCTCCAGCACCAAGTGGAGAGCCGAGTGGCCCGGGCCTTGATCGGGGGAGAGGCCATTCCCGGATCCCGGATCGATCTGGAAGTCACGGACGGGCAGCTCACCGTTCGGATCGTACCCCCGACTTCAGACTGACGGCGGCGGCGCAGGCCCCCAACGACACCGTGCCGCAGCGCACGGTCCGGATTTCCACAGCGGCCCCCCGTGGGCGGAACCCGCGGGGGGAGCTGCCGATCCGGCCGCGGCGTCGGACCAGCCGCGGTGCATTCTTCGCAAAACGGTGACCTCCGCCCCTTTCCGGGCGATTCGTGCGCGAATCCACTCAAGACGCTGCCGTCGGAACTCGATGGTTGACTGGGGGATCACGCGCGGCCCGGACGGACCGCCCGCGCTCGAACCCGTCCGAAGAGGGGGCCATGTCCAATCCGCAGCTTTCCGGCCACCCGGATTGGGTGACTGTGCGCGAGCAGCTCGACGAGCTGCGCTCGGTGCTACCGAGCCTCTCCGAGCTGCCGGAGGTCGTGCCCGAAAACGCTCCCGCGCTCCTCATCTCGCTGGCCGAAACGGCAGAGCAGCTGCGCCGACGTGTCCTCCGGGACCGCATCCTGCGTTCGAGCCTCCAGGAGATCATGGGCGCGATTCTCCAGAGCCGCGATCCCGAATCCACGCTGCATACGGTCGCGGCCTACCTCCGACAAATCCTCAGCGTCGACGAAGTTCTCCTGGTGCGACGTCTGGGCTCCGAACCGCCGCGGTGGATGGGCTACTTCATCGATCGATCGAACCGGCCCGAACGCATCGACCTCGGTAGCTGGGCGGCCCGCGTCCTGGCCGCCCAGGATGCGGCCGCACCGACCGCGCCGGCCTACGTGGGGCGTGCGGATCCCGCGCGCTACTCCGTCGTGCTTCCCCTGGCCCCCGAGAACGGGGAAGGGGATCCCGATGCCGCGATCGGATACCTCTGCCTGAACGGAATCCGCAACGGAGAAGAGG
>JAGQHR010001088.1 GCA_020431745.1 Candidatus Eiseniibacteriota bacterium | reverse complement strand
CCGGACGCGTCGTCCGCCCAGCGCGGTCGTGAATCCCGCGGGCAGAGCGCGCATCCAGGTGCGATGCGTGGGTGCGGTCTTGGCCAGTGTGTAGTCGTAGCTGATCTGCGCGTAGTGATTGTCGCGGGGATCGGAATAGCCGCACCCGCAGTCGGCCCGTTCGTGTCCGACGCTCTCGTCATAGTTGCCTTGCATCGTCCGGACGGAGGACTCGCGGAGAATCTCCAGCGACCGATCGGGATGCGGCCCGAATCCGCCGATGTCGCCCAGGCAGAAGACGTCGTCGGCTCCGCAACGGGCGGCGTCGTCCAGGACCGCGGCGAGCGCCAGGTAGTTGTTGTAGACGCCTCCGAAGACCGCGATCCGGCGCGACGTTCCCGGTGGAAGGACGACGTGCTGCAAACCGGTCCGCTCTCCATCGGCTTCCGCCTGGGAACGGTCGACGGAATCCGCGCCACGCGGGGCCGGTTCGTCGCCGCGCTCCCGCACCAGGTCCGCACCCCGCTCCCGTTCGTCGCCGCGCTCCCGCGCCCGGTCGTCGCCGTCATCTAGGTGCGGCACGTGAACCCTTCGATGTGGCAGGTCGCGCACGCGGGATGGTTGAGGCGGATCGGGACCAAGGCCTCCTCGAGCTCCGAGGACATCCGTGCTCCCGGTTCCTCGATAAGGATCGGGCACGGGAAGACACCCCGCGCAGTGACCGCGCGACAGCTCCCGCATTGGAGCGTCTCCGCCGACTCGGGGAGGAGATCGCCTTCCGAAAGGTGAAACTCCGGTTCGTAGGCGCCGGAGCGGTGGGCTTCGCGCCCGATCCGGAACGGAGGAATGAACTTCACGCGCGGCCGGTCGAAGCCGAGCTCCCGCAGACTCTCGAGGAATCGGGTCCGACCGCTTCCATCTTCGTACTCCGCGTGCACCGTCGTGACGGTGAAGACCGGGTTGAGCCCGGCCCGCTGCAGCTGCCGCGCTCCTTCCAGGATCTTCCCGAATGTGCCCCTCCCACGAACGGCGTCGTTTTCCTCCGCGTGGATTCCGTCGAGGCTGACGCGTAGGTCCAAGCTGTAGGAGCTCGCCGTGGCGGCGCGGGCGAGGGCGGCGGCCATCGGTTCGTCGATGAGCATCCCGTTGGTCAGGATCGAGAGTGGGCCCTGTTCCAGCGTCCGCGCGATCAACAGGAGGATGTCGGAGTGCAAGAACGGCTCGCCGCCCGTGAAGTAGTACTCCTTGACGCCCTCGCGCCGCGCCTGATCCAGCAGGCGGAGCACGTCCTGCGTCTCCATCATCGGATGGGACTCGTTCTTGGGCCCGCAGCTGATGAAGCAGTGCAGACACGCGATGTTGCAGACCGTTCCGGTGACCTGGATCCACAGGACGTCCAGTCCCAGAAAGGGCAGCACGGGACCGAGGTGGGGGGAGCTCGAAACCGGCATCGCCGAAGGACTCCCGACGGGTCCCCCGTCAGGCGTTCCGTCGTACGGTCTGCCGCCGCGATTCGGGCCGGCAGGCGATCCGGCGTGCGTGGTACGAGCGTCCGTCATCG
>JAGQHR010001087.1 GCA_020431745.1 Candidatus Eiseniibacteriota bacterium | reverse complement strand
CGCACGAGACGCCGGAAGAGATCGATCAGATCAACAGCCTGGTGCGCGAGTATGAAGCCCGCGGTGGAGACTCTACGGGCGATCAGCTCCGCACCTACCGTTGTGCGATCGCCGCGACCGGCGAGTACACGGTGTTCCACGGCGGAACGGTCGCTCTGGGACTGGCCGCGATCGTGGTCGCGCTCAACCGCGTCAACGAGGTCTACCAGCTGGACTTCTCCGTTCTCATGGAGCTCGTCGCGAACAACAACCTGATCGTCTACACCAACGCGGCCACCGATCCGTACAACAACTCCAACGGAGCGCAGATGCTGGGGCAGAACCAGTCGAATCTCGACGCCGTGATCGGCGCCGCGAACTACGACATCGGTCACGTCTTCAGCACCGGCGGCGGCGGCATCGCCAACCTGTCCTGCGTCTGCATCAACGGACGCAAGGCCCAGGGTGTGACCGGTCTGCCGGGGCCGATCGGAGATAACTTCTACATCGACTACGTGGCGCACGAGATGGGTCACCAGTTCGGCGGCACCCACACGTTCAACTCCGTGACCAGCTCCTGCGGCGGTGGCAATCGCACGGCTTCGACCGCGTACGAGCCGGGCAGCGGATCGACGATCATGGCCTACGCCGGGATCTGCGGAGCCGACAACCTCCAGGCCCACAGTGATCCGTACTTCCACATCGGCAGCTTCGTACAGATTCGCGCGTTCACCGAGACCGGCAACGGCAGCAGCTGCCCCGTCACGACGGTCACGGGCAACGCCCCTCCGATCTCGGACGCGAGCCAGGGCACGAACTGGGTGATCCCGAAGGGCACCTACTTCGAGCTGACGGGCTCCGCCACCGATGCCGACGGCGACGATCTGACCTACTGCTGGGAGGAGTACGACCTCGGACCGGGGGGCTCCCCGAACAACCCGAGCGGCAATGCTCCCATCTTCCGTTCGTTCAACCCCGTTACTACGCCCTCGCGGAGCTTCCCGCGCTGGACCGACATCGTGAACGGAACGCAGACGCAGGGTGAGATCCTGCCGAGCTACGCCCGCAACCTGCGCTTCCGTCTGACCGTTCGCGACGGTCTCGGTGGCGTGAACTGGGACGAGGCGGAGTTGATCACGGTCGCCGACTCCGGACCGCTGCAGGTCACGTATCCGAACGCGCTCGGAATCACCTGGACGGGCGGCACCAACGAGACGGTGACCTGGGCGGTCAACGGCACCAACGGGGCTCCGGTCAACGCGACCAACGTCGACATCCTGCTCTCGGTGGACGGCGGCTTTACCTACCCGTATCTGCTCCTCGCCGGCACGCCGAACGACGGCAGCCAGTCGATCAGCGTGCCGCCGGTGCCAACGACCACGGCCCGGATCCGGGTCGGGGGCTCGAACAACGTCTTCTTCGACATCTCCAACCGCAACTTCACGATCGAAGCCGACCCGACGTCGGCGCCGGAAACGGGAGTCGTCGGCAAGGAAATGTTGATCGGAAACGAGCCGAACCCGTTCTCGAACATCACGCACGTCCGCTTCCAACTGGACGAGCCGAC
>JAGQHR010001086.1 GCA_020431745.1 Candidatus Eiseniibacteriota bacterium | reverse complement strand
CGCCTCGGCCCCCACGTCAGCCTCGGCTACCAGACGGAAGCCGTCGTCGGAGACGGACCCGGCATCTTCACGCCGTTCGGCAGCTGGAAGCCGTACCGCGGCTCCTTCAATCACGACGAGGCCTCCCATCTGCTCGGGCGGACGGTGATCGGTGCACGCTTCGCCGAGATCGACCAGGCGGTGCAGCGGGGACTTCCGGCGGAGGTCGATCATCTGCTGGAGCCGCGTGTCCTTCCCGATGCTCCGGGTCCGTGGGCGACGATGCCGCATCCCGACACCGAGGGGTGGGATCAGGCCCGCATCGACTCGCTCTATTCCGTCTACTGGAAGCTGCGTGACCCGCTGCGGCTGTGGTGGGTCGATCACATGCTCCAGGCGGACGACAACCTCACCGAAGAGATGACGCTGTTCTGGCACGATCACTTCGCGACCAGCATCGACAAGGTGACGTTGCCCCAGTCGATGTACGTCCAGAATCAGCTCCTCCGCGAATACGCCCTGGGCAACTTCAAAGAGCTGATCTACCGCGTAGCCGTGGATCCGGCGATGCTGATCTGGCTCGACGGACAGGAGAATCGCCGCGGGCGCATCAACGAGAACTTCGGGCGGGAGTTGCTCGAGCTCTTCACGATGGGGATCGGCAACTACACGCAGGAGGACGTGCGCGAAGCCTCCCGGGCCCTGACCGGATGGGTCACCGTCGACGGCATCACTTCCGAGTTCGTCCCCGAGCGCTGGGACAGCGGTACCAAGACGTTCCTCGGCAAGACCGGTCCGTTCGACACGCAGGACATCATCGACATCATCTTCGAGCAACCGGCCACCGCCGAGTTCCTCTGCCGCAAGCTGTACGTCTGGTTCGTGGACGAGTATCCGAGCGATGCCCTCGTCCAGTCCCTGGCCCAGACGCTCCGGGAGAACGACTACGAGGTCCGTCCGGTACTGAGCCGGATCTTCCAGAGCCAGCAGTTCTTCAGCCGAAATCTCCGCGGATCCCTGATCGCGGATGCGATGGACCGGATCGTCGGTCCGTTGCGCGCGCTCGAGGTCCAGGACATCGACCTCTCCAGTCCGGAGAATACCCAGGCGCAGTGGGTGCTCTTCTCGATGTCGGAGTTGGGCATGCTCCTGATGGAGCCGCCCAACGTGGGCGGTTGGCCCGGCTATCGCGCATGGCTCGATTCGAACACCCTGCCGTGGCGCAAGGTGCTCGACACCGCGCTCATCGACGGTGAGATCGATGGTTGGGATCTCAAGATGCAGTCGGACGTGTACGCCTGGGCGGCGCAGCTGCGCAACCCGAACGACGCGTACCTGCTGATCGACGACCTGGGCATCCAGCTCTTCGGGATGACGCCCACTCCCGCGATTCATGACGTACTGCTCAGCGAGCTCCTGCAGGGATCCGAGCCCTGGGAGTGGGACCTCTATGGCCCGGAGTCGGAAGACCGTCTTCGGGGAGTCCTCCGGCTCGCCCTGCGTCTGCCGGACTATCAGGTGAAATGATGATCAATCGACGCGATTTCATTGGGCAGGCGATGCAGTACTCCG
>JAGQHR010000108.1 GCA_020431745.1 Candidatus Eiseniibacteriota bacterium | reverse complement strand
CGCCCGCGCACGCGGCGTGCCCGTGCTGGTCGATCCCATCGTCGAGGCGACGCCGCGCTACCGCGGCGCGACCCTCGTGACGCCCAACCTGAAGGAGGCGTCCGGGATGGCCGGCATGACCATCGACGACGGCGTCAGCCTCGCCCGCGCCGGGCGCAAGCTGCTCAAGACCCTGGCGCGCGGCACCGCCTCGGCGACGGAAAGCGGCGAGCTGACGGCTCCCGGTCAGGGGGGCGACCGAGGGGCCGCTTTCGCGTTGCCCAAGATCGAGGCCAAGCTGAGTTACCTCGGACTCCTCCCGGGCGCACTGCTCGCGGGTGTCCAGCAGTCCTGGCGCGGGGGCACGACCTCCATCCTGGAATACCTCGAACCGAGCGCGTGCGAGAAGGACGTCCCGGCCAAGATTCCCGGACTCCGTGACGTCGCGGTGTTGCGGGAAGTAAAGCGGCGCTTCGAGGAATTCTGGGGAGACCTGGATCGAAACGTGACGCACTACTATCGTGGGACCTTCGAAAAGGTTTACGCAGAAAAGATGGAGGAACGCGGATGATGACGTGGGGAACGAAGCGGGTCGCCGGCGCCCGCCTCCTCGCCTGGGCCGGACTGGGAGCTTGCGTGCTTGCCTTGTCGGCCTGTGGCGGCAGCTCCCGGCTCCAGCTTTCGGTGATGCGCGGAACGAGCTTCGAGCATCCAACCTATGTCGGGGTCTACTTCCTGAGCCAGGAATCCGTCCTCGACGGCGAGCCGCTCGTCGATCTCATCGACAATCCGGACAAGTACACCGACGGCGTCGTGCGCAAAGAATTCGTGACCGTGTACCCGGGCGACTCGAAGTCGATCGAGGTTCTGAAGCCCGATCCGCGAATCGCGTGGATCGTGGTGGTCGCAGACTTCCCGGACACGCCGTGCGCTCGGGCCAAGCAAGCCGTCAAGCCGGGCTCTTCGCTGGCGTTGCAGGTCGACGTCCAGGACAAGTGCATCCAGGTTTCTCCGGGCAAGTAGCGAGTCGAACCAGCAAGGAAACGCGCAGCATGGCCCAGTTTCATCGGATTCTCTGGAGCGAGGGACTCTTCGTCACGCCCCAGCACTTCCAACAGTGGGATCTCTTCCTGGACGCGTTGGGAAGCGAGCGGGTGGCGCTCACCCGTCCTTTCGGATGGGGCGTACATTCCGCGGAAATCGATTCCGAGCTCCTGGCCCGCGGAACGCTCCGGCTCCTCTCCTTCCGGGGGATTCTCCCCGGCGGGACGGTGCTGCGCGTCCCCGACTTCGATCCCCCGCCGCGGAGCGTCGAGTTTGGGGAAGCGGTCGACATCCGTGCCGACACCTTCGACATCTTCCTGGGTCTCCCGACTCGCCGCAGCGGCTGGCCGAACACCCAGCTCGACGAAGACAGCACCGAGGAGAACAAGGAGCTGCGGCTGCGGGCCAAGACCGTCACCGTCCCCGACGAGAACAGCGGTCGCGACGAACGCGCCGTCCAGCGCGCGGAGCAGAATCTTCAGATCCTCCTCCAGACCGACCTGCGCGACAACTACGAGGTCATCCCCCTCGCCCAGGTCAAGCGCACGGCCACCGGCGAATTCCAGCTCATCGACGAGTTCGTGCCGCCGCTCCTCAACGTGCACGCGTCTCCGTACCTCCTCAAGCTTTGTCGCGGCCTCCTCGAGCGCCTCTCCGCCCGCTCGACGCAGCTCGCCGAACGGTTCACCGAGGCGGGCGTGAACGCTCGCGACATCACCCCGGCCAATCTGCGCGCCTTCCTCCAGTTCGCGCAGGTGAACCAGGCCATCCCGATGCTGGCGCATCTGCGAGAGATGCCCGGCATCCATCCGGAGGAGTTCTACAAGAGCTTCGCCACGCTGGTGGGGCAGCTCTGCACCTTCAATCCATCGCGCTTCCATCCACGCGAGGTGCCCCAGTACAACCATCTGACGTTGGGAATCGTGTTCAAGCAGCTCGAGGCGATGCTGGTGGAGCTCCTGGACATCAAGGAAGTCGCGCACGGCTACGAGGTGGTTCCGCTGACGGCCGCCGGCGAGGGACGCTGGCACGCGGCTTTCTCCAAGGACAGCACGCTTGCGCCCAACGCGGCCCTCATCTTGACCATCTCGGGTGAGGGGATCGACGAGGGCGAGATGCTGCCGGGAATCCAGCAGTTCATCGTCACCTCGCAGGACCGCATCGGACAGAAACTCGCGCTCAACCTTCCGGGATTGCCGCTCCATCACCTGCCGGTTCCGCCGCCGGTGATTCCGCGGGCCCGGGGCACGTTCTATTTCCAGCTCGCAGCCCAGGGCAACGACTGGGACGCGATCAAGGACTCGAAGAATCTGGCGATGCAGGTTCCGGGACGATTCCGGAGCTGCAAGTTCGAGCTCCTCGCGATCGAAGGGGGCCGTTAGCCGCGCGCCGGATCCATCCGTTGCGCGGCAGCGTCGAGGCGAGGGAGTCTCGGACCACGATCTCACGGTTCGGGCCGGGAGCACAGGGAGGGAACCCTAGATGAGCGACACGCAGGCCACGGTGGTACCGCGCGGAACCGGATCGCGGACCGGCAAGCTCGCCGCCGCCGCCGGGCCGATGCTTTCCATGATTTTCGTACTGCGGAAGAGCCGCGATCTCGACCGCCACCCCGACCTCCACGGCAAGGTGGTGCAGGCGTTCGAAGACTTCCGGCGGCACGCGCGCGACGGCGGCGTGCCGGCCGGAGACCTCGACGACGCCAGCTATGCGCTCGCGGCCACGCTCGATGAAACCATGCTGCTCGCGAACTGGGCCGGGCGCGATCAGTGGCAAGCCGACTCCATGGCGCGGCGGTACTGCAACAACGAGTTCGTCGGTCTCGGCTTCTACGACAAGCTCGCGCAGGTCCGCCGATCGGTGCCGGCGCGCGCGGAAACGTTGGAGATCTTCTACTACTGCCTCGTCGCCGGCTTCCAGGGCAAGCTGGTGGAGTCGCCCAAGGAGCTCGCGGATCTGACCGATCAGCTCGCTCGCGAGCTCGCCTCGGCGGACTCGACGGTCTCCCCCACCGCATACCAGAAGGTGGGGCGTCTCGAGCCGCTCCGCCGCTTCCCCTGGCTGGCGGTCGTGGTGACGTGCGTCGCACTGCCCTTCTTCGTCTGGTTCCTGACCTGGAGCCTGCTCGACCGGCGCGCGGCCCACATCGTCGACACCTTGCGGGCCTATCACTTCTGAGATCGCGGTGAGGAGCGGGGGCGCCCACGGACGCGCGCCCCTGCGGCAACGGTTCGCCAAGCGGAGGAGTCCACGGAATGTTCGTCACGCTCTTGTTGAGAACCCTGCTCCCCTTCGGAGTGCCCATCCTCCTCATCCTGGTCGTGATCTTCATGGCCCGGAGCCGCTTCCCCGTGCTCCAGAGGATTCCGCTCTGGATGTGGCTCGCCGCGATCGGGCTCATCCTGGTGATCTGGGGGTTGGTGCTGTTCCTGCGTTGGCGCAAGGAGAAAGCCGACGCGGCCGCCATTGAAGAAGGCATCATGGAGGCGGCGGGCGGCACCGACGTCGCCCCGGCCCGCCGGGCCGAGCTGGATCAGATTCGCAAGGGTTTGGACGAGGCGATCGCCTCCCTCAAGCAGGGACCCCAGGGCAAGAAGGCGCTCTACACGATTCCCTGGTACATGATCATCGGACCGCCCGCGATCGGAAAGACGACCGCGATCCTGAACTCCGGCCTCAACTTTCCGGCGATGACGACGGCCAAACGTTTGAGGGGACAGGGCGGAACGCGCAACTGCGACTGGTGGTTCAGCACCGACGCGATCCTCCTGGACACCGCGGGCCGGTACGCCCAGAGCGCGGATCGATCGGAAACGGAGGGCGAGTGGTTCGGCTTCCTCGATCTGCTCAAGCGCCACCGGAAGAAGAGTCCGATCAACGGACTCATCCTGGGCTACAGCGCGGAGACGCTGGTCGAACAGTCCGAGGATCGCATCATCAACGACGCGCGCGAGCTGCGCCAGCGGGTCGACGAGATCATGACCCGCACCGGGTTCAGCTTCCCGGTCTACGTGCTGTTCACGAAGTGCGACCTCATTGCCGGGTTCTCCGACTTCTTCGCCTCGTTCTCGCCGGTCGAGCGGCAGCAGGTCTTCGGCACGACCTTCCCGGCGCCGCCCGATCCGCGCGTCCGACCGGCCGAGCTCTTCCTCCAGGAGTTCGATCGGATGGCCGAGCGCCTGCGCGATCTGCGGGTCCGTCGCCTCTCGACCGCCGGCCGGGGCGAGGGTTGGGGGCGCGTCTTCATGTTCCCCGAAGAGTTCGTCGCGCTCCGTCCCAAACTGCACCTGTTCGTGGAGACACTATTCGAGCCGAATCCCTTCAGCGTCGATCAGCCGCTCTTCCGCGGAACCTACTTCTCCAGCGGCAAACAGATCGGCACGCCCTTCGACGCCGTGGTGCAACGCATCCAGACGATTCTCGGCGGCGGCAGCGGCGAGGCGTTCGTCGAAGAGCAGGAGGAAAAGGACGACGCGTATTTCGTGCGGGATCTCTTCAGCAAGATCCTCCGGACGGACCAGGATCTGACGAGGCAGAGCCGTTCCGGGTCCCGGCGCTGGCTGCGCGTCCGACTCGCGCTCTCCGCGGTCGCGCTCGTGCTGGCCCTCGGTATCTCCGGGCTCATCTTCTCGTCCTACGCGCGACTCGGATCGCGCATGGCCGACACCCAGAAGACGGTCGCCCAGTTCGACCAACAATCGGGAGACCTCGCCCCCGACGTGGAGACCCTCGACTCGTTGCACCAGCTCCGCGAGAAAGTGGCCGGGAGCTGGCGGGCCTGGCCGCTCACGGTGGCGGACAACGTGCGCGATGCGGGCCGCGAGATCTACCTCGACGCGCTGCGCCAGCGTGTGCTCCAGCCGATCGAGGACGACGTCGCCGATCAGCTCTCCTATCCGGAGGATCTCGACGGGGATCAGATCCGGCGCATGCTCCGGGCCGAGCTGCTCCTGCTCTATCCGGAGCGGAAGGGCGAGATCGGGGACGAGAAGGACCTGACCGACGCGCTCTTCGTGTTCGGGATCGAGGACGCGAAGGATCATCCGGATTCCCGTCCCGAGTTCCAGGACATGTCCAAGGACTTCCTCGACGCGGGACTGCCGCTGCGCGAGCCGGACGAGCGGGCCCGCGAGGTCGCGGCGGGGGCGCGAGGTCTGCGGCGCACACACAGCCCGGACGCGTTCTTCCAGGCGGTCGTGGCGGGAGCGAGCCGCGAGATCCCCGACCTCACGTTCGAGCATCTCGCGGGGAGCGAGGACATCCTCTCGACCGACGAGGTCATCGAGTCGGCCTTCACCAAGGGCGGCTGGAACAGCTACGTCTCCGAACGCTTCAACAACGTCGACAAGGTGATCAGCGCCGACAACCAGATCATCACGCTCGCCGGAGAGGCGCCGGCCGAAACGGTGCCCAAGAAAGAGGACCTGATCGAGCTCTATACGCAAGCCTTCCCCGTCGAGTGGGCCGAGTTCCTCGAGTCGGTGCGAATGCGGACCTACAGCAACTGCGATGGCGCCCGCGACGACTTCAAGACGCTCAAGGCCAGTCGCAACTCTCCGCTGCTCCAGCTCTTCCGGGAGCTCGGCCAGGAGGCCGACTTCGGCATGCGCGAAAAAGACCTCGCCGAAGTCGCCAAGACGCTCGAGCCGATCAAGGGATTCTCGGAAGCTCCCGAAGGCGATCGCGCGCCTGTCTCCGACTATCGCGAGGCCCTGAGCAACATCGAGGACCAGATCGCCCAGTGCTCGGAGGACGAGAAGTTCACCTTCGATCCCGCCGTCTTCCGGAAGGCCTCGTCGGATCTCGATGACTTTTTCGATGCCTACCCGGGCGACGAGCTGACCGACGCCATGCACAAGCTGCTCCTGCGTCCGATCGAAGCTGCCCAAGGCCTCCTCGAACGGGGCAAGCACAAGGCGGTGGTGGGAGAAGCCGACTCCAAGTGGGACAAGGACGTGCTCGGGCCCTACCGTTCCGGCATCGCCGGGAAGTATCCCTTTACCAAAGGAGCCGGCGCGGCTTCGGTGACGGCAATCACGGATCTGATGAAAGCCGGCGGCGCGCTCGATGCCTACCACGACGTGCTGGAGAGCTCGGAGCTCAATCCGGGGAGCAATACGGCGGCGGCCTTCAAGGCGGCGGAATCGATCCGGGGCTCGCTCATCGAAGGTGGAGGGCTTTCCACCGCCTTCCGGGTGGAGCTGATGGCCCCCCGGTCCCTGGGACCGCAGGGCGACAAGAACCTGCCGATCCTCGACCGCACGACGCTCATCATCAACGGAGAAAGCCTGGTCCGGCGGTCCTCCAACCGCAGCATGAACGTGACCTGGAGCAGCGGCGCTCCCGATAACACCTGCGCGATCAGCATCGAGCACACGGAGGGCAACCAGCGGCTGGGCGAGATCCGTCAGGAAGGTTCGCTCTGGAGCTGGTTCGAGCTGGTGGACAAGGCCCGCGTCACACGGGACGGGAACGACTACACGTTGACGTGGGAGTTTCCGGACGCGGAAATCGCGGTCGACTGTCGTCTCACCATGCACGACGGTGGCGAGTGCCCGTTCGTCGAGAAGTCGACGTTCCGCCGGTTCTCGCTTCCGACGTCTCCACTGAACTGA
Source organism: Candidatus Eiseniibacteriota bacterium (assembly GCA_020431745.1). Classification (GTDB taxonomy): domain Bacteria; phylum Eisenbacteria; class RBG-16-71-46; order CAIMUX01; family CAIMUX01; genus JAGQHR01. Next base: position 1,647 of record JAGQHR010000108.1, on the reverse strand, counting down.
GGTCCGACCGCGTGAGCATGGTTCCGGTAGACAAGTTCGGATGCTTCGGAAAGCTTTCGTTGAGCCGGGAGTTCCTGGTCGAGCGGGCAAGCGACCTGACCAAGTGTGGATTCGACTCCTGGGTCAGTGAAGGGATGGCGCTGGCCCGCTCCCCGCTGGGCAGCGCATACAAGGAACGCGCGCTCGGCTTTCCTCCGTATCGTTTCGTCTGGTCCGGCCACGCCCGGCGCAGCGCCTCGCTCGTCGGCCACCTGACGCCGGGTGCCGATGCTGCCGGGCGTCTGCACCCCTTCAGCGTCTTCGCGGTCCTGGACTCCGAAGCGATGCGCAGCGACGAGCCGGCGCAAGCGCTCCGGCTCGCTGGCCTCCACGCCATGCTCGAGGACGCCGCCGGTCGGGCCCGAACGTGCACGGAACCCGCGGCGCTCACGAGCCTGGTCCGCAGCCTGCGTTGCGACCTGGCTCCCGACACCTCGTACGAAACGGCGGAGTATCGAAGCTTTCTCGAGACCCGAACGAACGGGGAGCTCTGGACCGGGGTGCTGGGAGACGCCGCCGCCCCGGGGCGCTACCAGATCCTCCAGGCGCTCTTCGAGACGGTGGAGTATCTGCGGGGACGCGCCGCCACCGACGTCCACATGGGCGTGCGGTTTCCCCTGCCGGCGGGCCCGGCGGTGATGGAGATCGCGTTCTGGCTCGACCTGACCACCCGGATCTTTCGCGGCTCGATCGACGGGTGCTGCTATCTCTGGAACGCGGGAGCCGGCGAGACGCCGGCAACGGGAACGAGCCTCAGTGCCGGCGTGCCCGGAGCGAGCGTGAGCACCGAGTCGGCGGGACTCGCAGGGTCCCCGCATTTGCTGTTCTTCTTTTCTCCGCCCACGACGGCGCAGTTCGTCGCCCTGATCGACCCGGCGTCCGACGTGGAGTCGATCAGCTACCTGGAACGGCCCTACGGAGGTCCGCCCGAGGATCGGATGGCGCCGGCGCTGCGGTCCGTTCTCGACGAACCGAACGCGCCTCTGCGCGCGATCCTCGACTGGGCCGCGTCCGCCTGAGCCCGGCTGAGCCCGCACGACCACGTCGATCGCACGTCGCCGCGCGCTACTGGTGAAGCTTGGTCTCGGCGGAGCGGATCTTCCAGCGATCGCCCGCTTTCTGGAGCGCGAGGATCACGTCGAAGTCCGACTCGAAGGTTTGACCGACTTTCAGGACCTGACGGCGATGGTCCCGCATCCGCACGGTGGCGCGTCCGCCGTCGATCTCGATCGCGGGTTCTCCGACTGTCGCGATGTTCTGGGAGGCGAGGTCGCGAAACGCCCGGCCGTACTCGTTACGCGTGGATCCCGGATCGACGAAGAGCTCGGCAAAGCGATCGAGGTCCAGATCGGAGAACGCGTCGTGGTACTCCCGTAGCAACGCCTGAATCGCGTCGGAGTCCGAGCCGCTCCGCTGTTGAGCCTGTAGCTGCTCGAGCTGCGCGCTCCATCCCGGGATGCCCGGATCGTCGGGCCGCACCATCCGCAGCGACTTGAGCTCGATCTCCGCGTCCTCCAGATGCCCTTCGGCGAGCATTTGCGGAATCCGGTCGCGAGCGCGGGAGGCGCGCCGGCCGGCGTCGATCTGGTTGGAAAAGGTCTGGGCGCG
>JAGQHR010001085.1 GCA_020431745.1 Candidatus Eiseniibacteriota bacterium | reverse complement strand
AGTCGATCCAGGATCCGCCGTCGTTCCGGTAGAGACGATTGGCCTCGGTCAGCTTGTTCACGTACAGGTCGAGATCTCCGTCATTGTCGAAGTCGACCCAGGTGGCTCCGAGGATCAGGGCGGCGTCACCGAGGGGAGGCGGGGTCACGTCGACGAAGGTTCCGGCGTCGTTGCGTAGGAGGCGGGACGGCGTGTCCCGATTCGCGATGTACAAATCGACATCTCCGTCTCCGTCGTAGTCGCCCCAGAGACCGCTGTAGCTGTTGCCCGGGTCCCCCAAGGCGCCGGAGGTGGCGTCGACGAAAACCCCCGCATCATTCCGCAGGAGCTTGTTCGCGACGCCGCGATTGGAGACGTAGAGATCCGGATCGTCGTCACCGTCGTAGTCGCCCCAGGCGACCCCGAAGCCATCTCCGGGGTCTGCCGTTGCAGCGTTGGACACGTCCGAGAAGGGAGCGGTGTCGGCCGGGGGCTCCGTACACAGATACATGGCGAAATCTCCGGAGAAGCCCACATCGCTCAAAGGGACCCAGTCCGGACCGTACAGATCGGGAGCGAGCACGCAGCCGGCGGAACCGTCGCCGCCGATCCCCGGCGCCCAGTAGGCCGTCGCGCCGGCTCCGGGACAGTCCAGGGATTGGATGGAGAGAGCGTATTGCACCCCGGCGACGGTGCGAAGATCGTGCCCCCCGGAGTTGAGGGTGAAATCGCAGTAGTACTCGATCGGATCGACCGGCGTTCCCGCCTCGGGACCTTGCGAGATCTTGTACGCGGTCAGATCGAGAAGTGCGGATCCGAACGGACAGCCATCCGGCCCGGTCTCATAGACGCGAAACCGAAATCCCGAGCTCGGCGGAGCCGGGGCGTAGTTGTAGTGCATCCAGAATCCGACTCCGGTGAGCACCTGGCCGTCGCCAACGAAGAGTTGTGTCGGCTCCACCGGATAGGGTTCCACGGCCTCGACACACTCCGTCGCGAGAAAGCCGACTCCGATTCTCTCGGGAGGGATGGCTTGTCCCAGTTCGTCACCGACACAGAAGCTGGGCGGGGGCGGACCTTCGGAGTCGCAGTGGTACATGGCGAGATCGAAGGCGCCAGGGACCCAGCCCAGAGGCGAGCTCGTATCGCGGCCACAACCGTAGATGCCGTCGCCTCCCTCGCCGGCGAACAAGATGAACGCGATGACCGGCGTCGACGGGGAACAGAAGTCCGCGTGGTCATAGACGATGGAGATGGCGTAATCCACTCCGAGCTTCTTGAGGAAGGGAGCGTACCCGTTCGCTTCGAAGTCGATGAGATACTCCGCGCTCTGGATCCCCGGCACGTGGACCTTGTGATTGACCTCGACGTTCGTGCAGTAGGCTTCATAAACCGGATCGGAGCTCGGGCATCCGTCCGCGCCGGTCTCGTATATCTTGACGAAGAAAGCCGGGTCGTCGAATCGAGTCAGTGGACTGGGGAACTGAAAGCCGAACCAGGTACCGATCCCATGAAGGATCCTCCCGTCCCCGATGAAGCGGTCCGTTGGTTCCAAGGTTCGATCCGGGTTCCC
>JAGQHR010001084.1 GCA_020431745.1 Candidatus Eiseniibacteriota bacterium | reverse complement strand
GAGGAGATCATGGAACGGGCGCGGTTGCCGATCGATCGGATGTTGGAGTTGTCCTGAGCGCCGACCGATAGCCCGTAGGGGATCCCCGCAAAAAAAAGGTGCCGCCCTTTCTTCTCGTTCCCGCATCTGTAGGATTCGAGTCGACGGGAAGCACACCGGAAAATGTGGTCAGCGAAGCCTGAAGCGAACTCGAGAGCGAACCAGACAGCGAACTAGAAAGAGCACTGGAAAGATCACTAGAAAGGACGGACGCCATGTCCTCGATCAAAGAAGTCAACGAAGGCCAGTTCGAGAGCACCGTGGTGCAGTCCGCCACCCCGACCGTGGTCGACTTCTGGGCCCCCTGGTGCGGACCCTGCCGGATCATCGGTCCCATCGTGGAAGAGCTCTCCGAGGAGTTCGGGTCCGCCGTCCAGTTCGTCAAGGTGAACGTCGACAACAACCAGAGCCTTGCCGCGCGCTTCGGAATCCAGGGGATCCCGACGCTGCTCTTCTTCAAGGATGGCGAGGTGGTCGATGGCCAGGTCGGAGCGCTCCCCAAGCCGGCGCTCTCCGCCAAGGTCAGCGCGGCGTTCTCGGTGAGCCCGATCGCCAAGGGCTGAGCTTTCTCCGTCCCCGGGGGGCGAGCCTCGTCGCTCCCGGGGACCACCTCCAACCAGCCCACCCCCAACGGATTGCCCGGTAGCAGACGGAACTACAGGCAGGGACCCGGCTTGCCGATGATTGAGTGGATAGCTTCACTCTCATTTCCGGGGGATCTCTTCTGATGAGCAGCCACGGGGCACACGAGGCGGACACCACATTGGAACGGACGGGCCCGAACCCGTCGTCGCGTCCGATCGCGGAGGAGCCGCCCGGCGCCCAGCGGATCGGCGACATCCTGGTCGAGGAGGGCATCCTCCAGCCGGACGAGCTCGCCAAGCTGCTCGACGTGCAGTCGACGCAGGAAGCCCACCGCCGAAAGCCGCTCGGACGCATCGCGATCGAGTTCGGCTTTCTGACCGACCGCCAGCTCCGCGCGATCATCGACCAGCACGGCAAGCGCATCCGTCTCGGGGATCTTCTCGTCTCCCGCGAGCTCATCACACCGCAGGAGCTCGATCGCGCTCTCGAGACCCAGGCCGAAGAGGGCGGGCTTTTGGGAGAGATCCTGGTCCGCAACGGCGCGGTCGACGAGTTCCAGCTCACCGAGGTGCTCGCCGATCAGTGCGATCTTCCCTACGTCCCGCTCGAGCCGGAAGAAGACGAGATCAAGCTCTCCACGATGATCAACCTCGGGTACGCGGTGCGGCACGGCGTCGTCCCCGTTTCCCGGATCGGACGCGTGCTCACGGTTGCGCTCTGGCATCCCTCCGCGATCGCGATCCACGACGAGCTGGAGCAGTCGACCGGCTATTCCGTGCGTCTGGTGCTGGACCGCCGGCAGTCGATCTACCAAAGGATCCGCAACATCTACGGGCTCTCCGAAGCGGAGCTGGTGCGGGTCCTCGAAAGCGAGCGTCCCCGGGCCGAGGTGACGACCACCGTCACAGAGCCCGCGTCCGATCTCGCCGA
>JAGQHR010001083.1 GCA_020431745.1 Candidatus Eiseniibacteriota bacterium | reverse complement strand
CGCCCCACGTGAATGGGGATCACGGCAGCAAGAACAACCACTCGCACACAAACACGTTTGTCGGAAGGGGCCTCGTCCCCGCCGCTCCGTTCCGAGGACGCTACTCCGCAAGCGCCGCTACGGTCGTCGAATTCGGCCGGACCCATAACGAGCATATTTACAGACAGTTATGTGCTGATTCGGTGATTTCGACGAAATCCGCGGGGATCCGCTGCCGTCGCCGCGGATGATCGTTCAGGCCATAACTTGCTGTGTACCATATTTTTAAGCGATTGTTTCGGAGTTGGCACCGGCGCTGCAAGGAGAGGTCCGACGGACCGCGCACCGCGGTCAGGAAGACCCGCGGCGGACCGCTTCGACCGGACGCCGCCGCTCCCCCGCCGGGGAGCGTGTTCGAGGAGGATTCTGAAATGCCCGTGTCCAACGAACCCCATTCGATCGAACCATCCACCTTCGGCCCGGCGACCGGGCCTGCCCACCCGCTTCCCGCCTCGTTCGCCGGCAAGGTTTGGCTCTCCCCTCCGGAAGTCGGGATGATGCACGCCGCGCGCGGATGGCAAGGCCGGGTCCTTTCCGCGGTCGCCGGGTTGGCCCTGCTCGCGACCGGGCCCGCACTCGCTCACGAATGGACCTACGAGAACGCGTCGCCGCGTGCGGCCGAGGCTCCGACCGGAGATCCGGAGAATCGTTGCGAGCTCTCCCGAATCTCGCTGCGTTCTGACGACGCGGTCGTCGCTCTTTCCGCGGACGCCGCCGATCGGCTCCTGGATGACGACGCCACGACCGGAGTCGAGCTCGCAGCCGGATCGGCGATCGAGATCGAGTTCGTCGGTGCGCCTCGTTGGGTGAATCACGTTGCTGTCGACGGAATCGCCTCGGGTGACGCCGCCTTCGACGTGGATGTGCTCGTCGACGGAACCTGGATCCCGTTCGCGGCTCCGGCGGCTCCTGTCGTCGACGGGAGCTACGAGGCTGCCGGCTCCGACAGCCATGTCCAAGGTGTTCGCGTCCGTCTCGCTTCCGCCGTCCCGACCACGGTCGGCACGGTCCGCGCGACGTTCGAACAGATCGACCCGGACTTCGGTGCGGCGCAGAGCTCGGCCGCCGGTGCGCCGATCCTCCACTACGACTGGGTGAACTACTACCCCGACGCCACCGACCTCAAGAAGTGCGACAACGACGCGCGGGGTCTACGGGATCACCTGCCCGGAAGCTGGGACTGGGGTGGTCACGGCAACAACAACTCGCACGAGCACCACTACAAGCGTGGCGACGTCGGCAGCGGTTGCAACGAGAGTCACCTCGACTGGGCCGACCTCTCCTACTTCTCCGGCCACGGTGGCAAGGGTTGGAGCGACTGGTACTACGACCGCGACCTGGGCGCCTTCCTCTTCGGTGCGCTCGTCGACGACAAGCCACTCGTTCCGGGAGACGCCCGTGCCGCGTGGGGGAACAACAACTGCGAGTGGCACGCGATGACGTCGTGCAAGACCCTGGAAAGTGGGTCGTGGGACGAGTGGGCCTTGGCGATGAGCGGATTGCATCTGATCCTGGGC
>JAGQHR010001082.1 GCA_020431745.1 Candidatus Eiseniibacteriota bacterium | reverse complement strand
TCCATCAACTGGACGGTGCGGGCGAGGGCACCGTGGTCTATCACGTCCATGATGCGCCGCACGTGGATCGGCCGGGCGCGTTCGTCGAAGCCTACGCGCCGATGCACAGCGACGAGCAGAACAAGGCGGCCCGCGTCATCGTCCCGATCATCGCGGTGGCCGTGCTGCTGGCGGTTGCGCTCGTCTTCGTCCATGGGCGACAGCCCGGGTTCGTCCCGGGAACGTTCGATCAGATCCTCGCGTCCACGACGGCTGCGCCGCAGTCGATCAGCTTCCTCGACAAGCTCTCGCCCAAGCTCTCCGACGGCCGGCACTTCGCGATTCCGCTCACACGCAGCTCCGTCCTGCACAAGGGAACGAACGCGGCGATCTTCGCGGACGGATCCCAGGCGTACTTCGTCCAGAGCGACGGGATCGGAAGCGTGCTGGCGGCGGTGATGGATGCGGGCATCAACGAGATCCGCTTCGATACGTCGATGGGGACCGGCGACATCCGCATGGTGGCCCTCGATCGGCAGCTGATCCCCGCCCAGATCACTGCTCTCGCGATCGCGACACCCCAAGCCGCCACTGCGAACGCGGACATCCGGATCCGGTTCGACGATCCCAAGTCGTTCGCAGCCGGGATTCGGTATGCGTTCGAGGGAGGTCTCTCCGCCGATGGGGATCGCTGGATCCTGACCCACCTGCCCCTGGAGAACCCTCCGTACCGCGTGATCCTGCGGATCGACGATCCGGGAATGCGCACGCTGGCCGGATACATCCAGGGCAATCGGTACCGCGCGGTGGTCTCCGCGACCCTCGCGGATCCGATGCCGCCCAAATCGGCCAATCCGGAGAGGCTGATCGGAACGACGGCAAATGACGTCGTGATAACGTTTTCCAACCGATCCTACACCGCGGTGGGGAGTGCTCGCGCATCCTGAGGGGGATACGGCCATGCGGGCTGTGCGACAAAAGGTCGTCCGAACGCCGGATGCGGAAGGCCCCAACCTCGGCTACGGGTCACCGCTTATGGTTCCCGGACAATTTGTCCGTATGCTCGAGCGGTGGTCGGAGGAGAACGTGTCGATGGATGAAGCGAGCCCGGCAGAACCCGGAGTCGAGGAAGACACCGTCTTCGCAGGGGCGAATCCCCAAGGCGGCGCCGGTCTTTCGCTGGAGCTGCTGATTCCGTACCTGGGAATCGTCCCGGAGGAAGACCGGCTGCTCCGGGAAGAGGGGGCCCGACTCGTTCCCCGCCACCGTGACGCGTTCGTGGAGCGCTTCTATGAGCAGCTCGATCGGTACGAGTCTCTCCGCGCGGTCCTCACGACCGATCGTCGGGAGCGACTGCGCCGCAGCATGGCGACGTACACGGAAGATCTGCTGACCGCCCCGCTCGACGACGAGTATCTCCGCAATCGCCTCCGGATCGGTCGCGCGCATCTCGCGGTGCGGCTCACACCCAGTTGGTATCTCGGCGCGTACAGCGTCTTCCTCGATTGGTGGCCGCCGCTGCTCGCAGCCACGCCTCAGGGTACGGCCAAGGTCCGAGCGCTCCACAAACGCCTGCTA
>JAGQHR010001081.1 GCA_020431745.1 Candidatus Eiseniibacteriota bacterium | reverse complement strand
ATGTCATCCCGGTGCATGCCTCCGGGTTGACCATCACTCACAGTCCCTACTGCTTCGGCGATTTCGACGGTAGCGGCGACGTGACCGCGTTCGATCTCAGTCAGATCATTCCCCGTTGGCGCTGCTGTGTCGGGGACGGGTGCTACGACCCGCGCTTCGACGTCAACGTGCTCGAGCGGGGTGGCTACTGCGCTTCGTCGCCGGACGGCTGCACGGACGTCGTGGACATCCAGACGGTGGCAGGTCGCTGGCACCACGGATGCCCGGGAACCGCGCCCGCCGAGGATGCGGCTGCCTTCGAGCTGGCACCTTCGGTCTCGGTTTCGCCCGCGCAAGCGGACGTCGTCGCGGAGGTCGGCGATACGACTTCGGTGGCGTTGATCGTGACGGATGTCACCGATCTCGGGGCGTTTCAGATCGGCCTGTCCTTCGATCCCGGCGTCGTGACCGTCGAGAGCGTGCACACCGGAGCCCTTCTCGGCAGCACCGGACGCACCGTGTACAACCTTTCGACACAGATCGACAACGGGACGGGCGTCGTGCACTTCGGGGCGTGCACGATCGACAACGGACCGGCGGCGGCCGGCAGCGGAGTGCTGGCGCGGGTGGTGTTCCGAGTCGAGGACTGCGAAGGCGTGACCGATCTCGCGCTCTCCGACGTGATCCTGACCTACGCGGACGGGTGGCCGCAGGCCCTGGGGGGCTCAGCGGACGGGACGATGTCGATCCACTGTGCCAGCACGGATGTGCCCGTCGCGACCGACGCGATCACGTTCGCGCTCGAGCCCAACCGTCCGAATCCACTCTCGTCCTCGACCACGATCACCTTCTCGTTGCCGAGCGGAACGGGCGGGGAGCCGACGAGGCTGGCGATCTTCGATGCGGGGGGGAGGCTCATCCGCACGCTCGTCGATGGAGTGTTGGATCCGGGTCGTCATCGGGTCGAGTGGGATTCCCGCGATGCGTCCGGAACGCCGGTGCCGAGCGGCACCTACTTCTGCCGCCTGACCCTGGGAGGCACCTCTCTCAACCGGCCGCTGCAGCTGATCCGCTGACGCGAAGCGGTGCGACCCGGGCCGACGGCCTGGGACGCGAGGAGAGAGGATGCGTGAGGAACGCGGGGTCGGTTCGGCCAGGGCGATGGAACGAACGGCGCGGAGGTGCGCGCAAGAGCGTGGGGCGGCGCCCCGCCGGAGGAGCGAGATGAGACGAGCTTTGGCGACCATTCTTCTGCTCACGCTCATCGTGAGCACGGGCGCGGGGGCGGCGACGTTCTTGGTGCTGCCCGACGGAAACGGCGACTTCCCCACGATCTCGGACGCGATGGCGGCCGCGTCCGCGGGAGACACGATCCTCCTGGGCGATGGGATCTTCCTCGGGGCGGGCAATCGGGATCTCGACATGGGCGGGCGCGCCATGACGGTCCGGTCCCAAAGCGGCGATGCCGCCGCCTGCATCCTCGACTGCCAAAGCCAGGGGCGTGGCTTCCTCTTCCAGCTGGGGGAGGATGACGCGGTTCTGGAGTCGTTCACGATCCAGAACGGGAGCATGCTCACGC
>JAGQHR010001080.1 GCA_020431745.1 Candidatus Eiseniibacteriota bacterium | reverse complement strand
GGTCTTCGACGTCTCCGGCCGTCGGGTCCGGACTTTGGTGGACCGACGACTGGACTCGGGAGCGGAGGCGCTGACCTGGGACGGTCGCGACGCTCACGGTGCGACCGTGACGCCGGGCGTTTACTTCGTCCGTCTCGTCGGCGAGGGGATCGACCGGAGCGCCAAGGTGGTCCGGGTCCGGTAGTTCCGGCGATCGGATCGCGCCGTCCCGGCGCGGCAGCAGGCAGCGAGCGGGCGAGGAGCGATGTTCCTCGCCCGCTTTCGCGTTCCCGGCCGGGCCGCGCCGCAAGACTCTTTGGGGTCTGTTCCGGTCCGGCGAAGCGCGATGTCGGTAGTTTCCACCCGATCGAAGTGAGGTGTGGTCACGTCGAGACCCCCTCGGTATATTGCCCCCCGATTGTGCCGGTCCATTGACAGTTCGTCGTCGAGGCCGCCGATGGAATCTTATCTCCCGATCATCCTCGTCCTGGCCGTTGCGGCGGTGCTGGGGGGACTGTGCCTCGGAGTGAGCTTCTGGCTCGGACCGCGCCGCCGGGACACCGCGGTCGCGTTTCCGGAGAAGGAAGCGACGTACGAGTGCGGTATCCCTCCGCGCGGCACGGTGCACATCCGGTTCTTCGTCCGCTTCTTCCTCGTCGCGCTCCTCTTCCTGCTGTTCGATCTGGAAGCGGCCTTCCTGTATCCGTGGGTCGTCGTGTACCGCGCCTTCCTCGCGGACGGCCGTGGCCTGTTCGCGCTCGCGGAGATGGGTGTATTCGTGGGCGTGCTCGTGATCGGGTTCGTCTACGTCTGGAAGAAGGGAGGACTCGAGTGGCAGTAGGCTTCGATTCCCCCACCGGCCTCCTCACCACGAAGCTGCGCGAGGCGATCAACTGGGGCCGCAAGTACTCGTTGTGGCCCATGCCGTTCGGTACCGCGTGCTGCGCGATCGAGTTCATGAGCACGGTCTCCTCTTATGCGGACCTCAGCCGGTTCGGCGCCGAGGTCGTGCGGTTCTCGCCGCGCCAGTCGGACCTTCTGATCGTCGCGGGGACCATCAGCTACAAGCAGGCGCCGATCCTGCGCACGATCTACCGCCAGATGATGGAGCCCAAGTGGGTCATCTCGATGGGCGTCTGCGCGTGCAGCGGCGGCTTCTACAACAACTACTCCACGCTCCAGGGGATCGATCACATCATCCCCGTGGACCTCTACGTGGCCGGCTGTCCTCCGACGCCGGAAGCCCTCATGGGCTCGCTCGTGCAGCTGCAAGAACGCGTGGCGCGGGAGGGAATCGTCCCCGCGTCCGATCGTCACGCCGCCGGGGCGGGGACGTTGGGGAAGGGGGCTAGCGCATGAGCGAAGCCCTGGTCTCCGCCCTGCGGCACGAATTCGGGGAAGCCGTCCTCGGTTCGGAGAGTCGCTTCGGAGACGAATCGGTCCGGATCGCCCCGGAGCAGGTCGTCCCCGTGCTCCGGCATCTCCGCGATCGGGAGTCCTGCGAGCTCCTCCTCGACGTCGTCGGCAACCACTTCCCCGAGCGCGACGATCCCTTCGAAGTCACCTACCTGCTCCGCTCG
>JAGQHR010001079.1 GCA_020431745.1 Candidatus Eiseniibacteriota bacterium | reverse complement strand
TGCAGGGCAGGTCTATCCCAGGACGAGCCCGGAACGCCGAGATCAGCGAGAAACCATCGAGACCGGGCATCCTCGCGTCCACCAGCGCCAGCGCGAACGGTCGCCCGTTCCGTCCGGCCTGATCGACGGCGACGAGGGCGCGTCCTCCCCCTTCCACGACCCGCGGATTCGCACCCCACTGCGCGAGCGTGCGGGCGAGCGATGCACGCGAGGTCGCGTTGTCGTCCACGATCAGAACGGGCTTCCCGAAGAGCAGTTCCTCGACGTTGGCCCCAGACACGGTAATGCCGGTGTCGACCGCCTCGAGATCGGCCGCGAAACGGAACGTGCTGCCTCGTCCCGGAACGCTCTCTACCGCGAGATTCCCACCCATCAGGTCCACCAACCGCGACGAGATCGTCAGTCCGAGCCCGGTGCCACCGTGCTTGCGGGTCACAGACGCATCCGCCTGCGTGAACGACTCGAAGATCTGCGCCCGCTGCTCCGGCGCGATTCCGATCCCGGTGTCACGCACCGCAAACTCGAGGCGGATCGCTTGTCCCGTCCGGCGTCCCGCCCCGAGCGAAACCTGAACCTCTCCCGCGTCGGTGAACTTGATCGCGTTTCCCAGCAGGTTGACCAGGACCTGACGAAGTCGGACCTGATCTCCCAGGACCTGGCTCGGCACGTCGTCAGCGATCTCGCAGAGGAGCTCGAGTCCCTTCTGATGGGCCCACCCGGCCATTGTCCGGGCGACGCGCTCGACACAAACCCGGACATCGAACGGTTCGTGTTCCAACTCGAGGTAGCCGGCTTCGATCTTGGAGAAGTCGAGGATGTCGTTGATGACTGCCAACAACGCGTCGGCGGATTCCTGCGCCGTCGTGAGATACTCGCGCTGCTCCTCGTCGAGATCGGTATCCAGCGCGAGCCCGATCATACCGAGCGCCCCGTTGAGCGGCGTTCGGATCTCGTGGCTCATGTTGGCAAGGAAGGCGCTTTTCGCCTCGCTGGCGGCGCGGGCGGTGTCACGGGCGGCTCGCAGCTCTTCATTGGCCGTCTTCATGGCAGCCTCGCTGCGACGAATCCGATCGCTCATGATATTGAAGGTCTTGCAAAAGGCGCCCAGCTCGTCGTGGGAACGCACCGGCACCGGATCCGGAAACGCCCCCGCCTGGATCTCACGAGCCGCGGCGTCCAGGTCCTCGATCGGCCGGAGGAGCCAACGTGCGAGGATCGAGGGGGCCACGAAGTTCGAAAGCAGAAAGAGGACTCCGACCAGGATGGATCCGCCGGCAAGCCGGACCAGGATTCCGACCAAGTGGTCGGTGTCGCGTCGCAACAGGACCTCTTCGTCGGCGAGAAAGCCCTCGAGGAGGTGGCGGACGGATTGCGGCGTGGTCGCATCCATGCGGGACTCGATGAGCTCCCGCGCAGCGTCCTCGTCCCCGGCTGCGATCCGCGCGACCACTTCGTCACCGGTCGCGATCAAACGCCAGTAGCTGTCGGACACGAGTCGATACTCGGCCTCGTGGGCGTGCCTCTGCTGGTCGGTCGTCAGCTCCACCGCGAGCAGGCTTTGCCACT
>JAGQHR010001078.1 GCA_020431745.1 Candidatus Eiseniibacteriota bacterium | reverse complement strand
CGGAAACGGATTCCGCCAGTTCGTCGGGAGTTTCCGCCACGGAGTCGGCCTCGGCCGATGGTGCCGGTGGACGTACGGGGGAAGCGAAGATCGAAGTGCGAGAGTCCGCGGTCACCACGCTGCTCGAGGTAGACCGCCCACATCCGGAAAGCGTGGAACACAGAGCCAGAGCGACGAGGATCCATCCTCCGCTCCGGCCCACGAGATAGGGCAGTCCCCGTCCGAGACACAGTTCCTGCAATGGGATGGCCAGCCTCCGCCTGTCGCTCCCTCGTCTCCGGGGCCCTATACTCCCGCCCTCGGGAGTAGTTCTCGAATCGAAGGGTAGTATACCCGCGGATCCGGGGTCGGATCCCCTGGGCCGATTCCCTGCCGCGAGGAGCCAGCGGACATGATCTTGCGCCGATACGTGCTGACCAGCTTGATACGTCCGTTCTTTCTCGGCTTCGGGTTCATCACCTTCCTGCTGACGATGGAGATGCTCCTCGATCTCCTCGATCTCCTGATCGGCAAGGGCATCGACGTCTTCACGGTCGCACGGCTCTTCGTCCTCGCCCTCGGCTGGATGGTTGCGCTCTCCGTGCCCTGCGGGGTCCTCGTCGCCGTCCTCATGACCTACGGTCGCATGAGCCAGGACAACGAGATCACCGCGCTGCGGGCCAGCGGGGTCCACCTCTTCCAGATCATCACTCCGACGCTCTGGCTCTCCGTGATTCTGGCCGGGGCCCTCACGGCGTTCAACAACTACGTCCTCCCGGAATCCAACTATGCCTATGCGAAGCTCCTGCAGCAGATCACGCGGAAGAACCCCACGGCGCGGATCCGCGAGGGCGTGATCCTGCAGGACTTCGAGGGCTACTCCATCCGAATCAACCGCCTGGACGACCGGACGGGACTCATGGAAGACGTCCTCATCCTCGACTCTTCGGCCAATCCACAATCCCCCCGGACCATCCTGGCCTCCCGGGGACGGCTCCACTACGATCCGGACGCTCGGCGGCTCTCCTTGGAGCTGGAGGACGGGACGATGCACGAGGCGGATCCCGCCTCCAAGGACGGCGAGTACCGAATCGTGGCCTTCGACACCCAAACGCTCTCGATCACCGATGCCGGCGACCCCTGGGGGGATCGCACGGAGCGGAGGAGGAGCGACCGGGAGATGTCGATCGGGGATATGGAGACGCAGATCTCGAAGCTCGAGCTGGAGAAACAGGAACAGCAGGCGCAGATCGACACGGCGCTCGTACGCATCGGAGTTCCCGACCTCGCCGCTCTGAGCGAGCTGGATCCGCAGGCGGTCCCCCGATCGGGATGGCGCAAGATCCACCACCAGGTCCGAGGAATCGTCGGAGCCGGCGAGGATTCGACGAAGGAGTGGACCGCGGACGAGAAGAACGTGCTCGAACTCCTCAAGGGAAGATTACGCGAGCGGACCAGCCTCGACCGGCAGATCCAAAAGTACGAGGTGGAAATCCACAAGAAGTTCTCGATCCCGGCGGCCTGCGTCGTCTTCGTGCTCGTCGGGGCGCCCCTGGGGATGCTGGCACGCCGGGGAGGCATGGCCGTCG
>JAGQHR010001077.1 GCA_020431745.1 Candidatus Eiseniibacteriota bacterium | reverse complement strand
GGCTGTGAGCCAACGCCCGACCCTCGTCCACGGTCGCACGGCACGCCTTTCCATACTGCACGTCGAAGTCCAACGTCTCGGACAGGTCGGATGATTCGCGGGAGATCTCTATCGGCAGGAGCGCGAGCCCCCGCATGACGAACGGCCGCCCCGTCACGACCCGGCCGTGGGAGTCCGGGCTCACGCGGACCTCGGGAAGCTCCCGATCGTGCGGCAACGGGAGCAGCCGCACGATCGGACGGTCCGATGGGAGATCGCCACGGAGCCGGACATGGACCCCGTCGGCGCGCCTCACGATGTGCGTCTCGAGGGAGGCCGTCGCGGCCAGCTCGTCCCCGAAGGACACTCCGGCCCACAGGCCCGTCAGCACGGCCCACAAGATGATGCTCCGCATCGATCGTCCTCCCCAAAGGCGCGGGCGCCCGGAGGCGCCCGCAACGCCAATCGTCGCTACCGCGCGACGACGAGTCGGCCGGCGCTCGACCGGCCGTCGACTCCGACGGTGTAGAAGTAGACCCCGGATCCCAACGGCCGCCCCTCGTCGTCCCGCACGTCCCAACCGACCCGGTGGGTGCCGGCGGCGTACCGATCGTCCGCGATCACGCGGCGCAGACGGCCCGTCGCGTCGAAGATCGTCACCCGGACGCGGGCCGGAGCAGGCAGCGTGAAGTGGATCCCGGTCTCGGATCCGCAGGGATTGGGCGAAGCGAAGTGGCGGAACGAAACTGCTTCGGGATCCCCGACGTCCGACGCATTGCAGCTCCCGGTCCCGAAAGCGCCGATGAGGTCGCAGGAGGCTCCCGTCGGATGATGCCCGGGCGCGCACGGCGACGAGGTCTGCAGCGTGTAGTTCCCAACGGCCCGGTTGCAGAACAGAGGATCCGCAGAGAAGTTGCCATAGACGTCATCGCCGCAGATCCCGTCCCCCTCGGCGTTACCGAAGATGTCGGAGCAGGAGACCTGTGGGACGCTGCTCCCGTCGACGCAGTAGAGCCCCCGTCCCGCCAGGTTGAAGGCGACGATCGACTGCTCGATGACGGGCGAGGCGAGGAAACACGCGATCCCTCCTCCGTGACCGTTGGGACCGTTCGTAGTGTTCCCGACGACGGTGCAGCTCCGCACCTCGCTGTTGTCGCTGAAGAAGAAGTACAAGCCCCCGCCGTCGGAATCGCTCCCCACGACCGAGTTGCCCGCGATCAGGGAGTTGAAGAGGACCGCGCTTCCCGTCTCGCAATGGACCCCGCCACCCGGCCCGTAAGCGTCGGTTGTCGAGTTCCCCAACACGCGACTGGTGTACAGATTGAGCTGCCCTTCGATGACGGCGATGCCGCCCCCGGGTCCCGTCGCGACGTTGTCGGTGATGTCGCAGAAGTCGAGCGTCAGCTCGGCGCTGATCACGGCCACGCCGCCCCCGGCAGCGTTGGTCGTGTTGAGGAAGTTGTTCGCGATGACGGTGTGCTCGAACACCGGCGCCGACCCCGCCCGCACGAAGACACCGCCGCCCGCCGGCGCGGAGTTGCCGGTGATGACACAACGGTCGAGGTGTGGCGCACTGCCGTCCTCAATGGCGA
>JAGQHR010001076.1 GCA_020431745.1 Candidatus Eiseniibacteriota bacterium | reverse complement strand
GGTCGTACGCCGTCGGATCGATGCGGAGCAGAACCTGGTCCTTGCCCACCTGATCGCCTTCTTCGCACTGCAGAGCGGTGACGACGCCGGAAACGCGGGCGGTCACCGCGGCCTCGTTGCTCGCATCGAGCGAAGCCGTGGTGCGGTAATAGGTCTGGATCGGTCCCTTGAGGGGCTGCTCGACCGCGACCGCGACTGCGGGGGTCGGCGGTCCGCCTCCCGGGCCCTGAGGGTGACCGGCACCGGGGCCCTGCGGCCGGTTGCCGGCCTGGGCGCCCCCTTCGTGGTCTTTCCCGCATCCGGACGAGAGAGCCACGCACGCAGCGACCAGGACGATCCAGAATGGGGCGCGGCCGATTCGTCGGGTCTCCCACCGGGAGCCGACCGAACCCGGCATCCGAACCGTGGCGGGAAGTTCAGCGGGCGCCGTGGGGCGCTGTGCATGCACGTGCTGGGGAAGCCGAGGCGTCATGGTCTCCTCATTCCGATCGATTGCGTGCCTGACCCGGCGTGGGTTTTCGGACCGAGCAGTGATCGTACACCGCCACCACGCCAACATACATCCGCGACGGATTCGGTTCCCGTTTCGTTCAACGACTTGCACCACGGCAGACGCAGAGCGGGTCTCCCAGGATCACCGACTGCCAGCTGATCGACGGGAGCGCGAGATAGAAGGCCTCGGCAAGGGTTCGCCCCTCCAGTGCCGCCGCGAACAGGACGTCCGGCCGGACACATCCGTCCAGGTAGGGCTCGTAAGCGTTACCGGAGACCCCGGTTGCACCGCTCCTTACCAGATCCCCGATCAGCGACTGCGTCGATCCCTCGAATCGATGCGCTGGCGACGCGCTGGGCCCCGGCGTCCAATCGGCCGGCGGCTCTCGGAAAGTGCGGGCGGAGCTCGAGACGAACGTGCAGGCCAGTGCGCCGGGCCGCCAGTGGAGGTCGGTCGGTCGTCGGTAGTCGGGATCGTTGGAACCCCAGGAGGCATAGCCCGCGATGTCCGTCGCTGCGGTCACGAAACCAGGGGACTCATCCAGCGCCACGCTGCCCCCGTGCTCCCGGATGGCGTCCGCGGCGGCGCGCAGCCAGATCTCGCCGGCGTTTCCGGAGGCGGCCTTCAGGTCGATCACGAAGACCCCCTCCAGGCCCGTGCCGGACCTCGCCCGCCCCGGCGCCCCGGAGGTGCCCGTGCCGACGGTCGATTCCGTCGTCGCTCTCACTTCGGCGCGCCCTTCCGACTCGGCCGATGCCGCCCGTTCGACGAGGGCCGAGGCGTCTCCTTCGGTAAAGCCGTCCAGCCGTGTGACCAGGCAGATCCCGTACCGGGCGGGATCGAACGGCAGGTAGCGCCCGTCCGCGCCCCGCACCCGGAAATAGGGATTGTGTGCGGGCCCGGCCAGCGTGGGCTGCACTTCGGTCTCGTGCGGGGCGACCGGGGTGCCGAGACGGGCGAGACCGGGAAGGCGCGTCAGCTCGGAGTCGACGGAGGCGCGCTCGCCTTTTCTCCCGCCTCCGCCGCGGATCTTGTGCGGGAGTCCCCGGATGAGGAGGAGGCAGCTCGGTCGGTCCGCT
>JAGQHR010000107.1 GCA_020431745.1 Candidatus Eiseniibacteriota bacterium | reverse complement strand
GACGGATCCCACGTCAGGCGTTCCGTCGTGCGGTTTCCCGCCGAGCTCCGGGCCGGCCTGCGATCTGGCGGGGGTAGTGCGAGCGTCCGTCATCGAGTCGGGTCCTTCGCTTCCTGTTGAGCTCGGCCGGTCCGTGTCCGAGGTACCGCGAACCGAGGTAGCGCGAGCCCTAGGATCATCGTCCGGATCGTTTCGACGTCCAATCAGCGTACGGCAGCGGGCGCCGAGATGTGACGATCTTTGGCGGACGACGTCCGGATCTCTCGTCCCGACTACGACCGGGCGACTATTCGCCCGTACGTGCGGGTCATCTCGTGCAGGCGGCTCGCGAGATCGGGCGCCAACGCGGTGGGGCGCATCCGCCACGTCCAATTCCCCCGCGGAGTACCCGGAACGTTCATTCGCGCGGATTCTCCCAGTCCCAGCAGATCCTGCATCGGGACGATCACGGTGTTGGCCCGGGAGGCGAAGACCAGACGGATCATGTCCCAGTGGAACTCCCGTCCGTCGCTGCGCGCGTAGCGGAGCGCGCGCTCCCGCTCGGTCCGGATCTGCCGTGCGGTGCCTCGTTCGCGACGGGATCGGGTCGGACGGTACCATCCCTGGAGGGTCGTGTTGTCGTGCGTTCCGGTGTAGGCCACGCAGGCGGCCGGATAGTTGTGGGGGAGATGGGGGTTGTCGAGCGAGCCATCCCACGCGAACTGCAGAACGCGCATCCCGGGGTGACCGCTCGCGTCGCGCAACGCCTCGACCTCCGGGGTCACGAGTCCCAGGTCTTCCAGGATCAACGGGACCGGTCCCAATGCGTGCTCGATCGCTTGGAAGATCGCCAACCCGGGACCGGGCCGCCAACGGCCACGTCGTGCGGTGCGTGCGCTCGCGGGGACGCACCAGGAGTGATGGAACCCGATCAGATGGTCGAGTCGTACGGAGTCGAAGCGGCGCAGAGAGGCGCGGAGTCGCTCCACCCACCAGCGGTAACCGTCCTCCTCCATGCGCTTCCAAAGGTAGGTCGGATTACCCCAGAGCTGCCCGATCCGGCTGAACAGATCCGGCGGCACGCCCGAGAGCGTGCGGGGCCGGCCACGCGACGTAAGATCGAACAGATGCGCGTTGGCCCAGACATCGGCGCTCTCGAGCGCCGGATAGATCGGCACGTCTCCGACCAGATAGACCCCGCGCTCCCGGGCGAAGCGACGCAGCTCGCCGAACTGCCGATCGAAGAGGAACTGCAGGAACTGCTGGAAGGCAATCTCGTCGGTCAGGGCGTGGCGCGCGGATTCCACGGCGTCCGGCCGACGCCGGCGTAGATCCGAGTCCCATCGGGTCCAGGAGCGTCCGGGTTGGTTCTTCGACAACGCCACGAAGAGTGCGAAGTCGTCCAGCCAGCCCCGCTCGCGCTCCCGATACTCTTCCCACGAATCGCGAAGCGCGTTCGACCCTGCCCGCACGCGGTCGAACGCCAGCCGCAACGCTTCCCGTTTGAGCGGAATCGCGCGCACGAAGTCAGCCCGAAGCTCGGACGCAGGGGACCTCCCAGTGCGGCCGTCGTCGTTGGGCGGAAGCTCTCGTGTTCGAAGCAGTCCGTCCCGCACCAGAGAATCGAGCCCGATCAGTCCAGGGCTGCCCGCGAACGTCGAGATCGTGTCGTACGGCGAGTGACCGCGGCCAGGCGGGCTCACCGGCAGCATCTGCCAGATCTGTTGACCGGCGCGCGCCAGGAAGTCGACGAAGCGATGCGCGGAGCTGCCGAGGTCCCCCATCCATGAACCTCCCGGGAGGCTGGTGGGATGGAGCAGGATCCCACTGCGACGCTCGAGCAGCAGTCGACGGCGGCGGCGATCCACGGTGGCTGCGGACGGTTCGGAGGCGGACAGCCCGGAGACGGACCGCCCCGCGCCCCGGCGCTGGGAGGCGTCTCTCACTGAAGAGACACTACTTCTGCGATGTGTGGTCTTCTTATGTATCAACTCGGTAATCCAATAACGACGCAAAGAGTTTCGCGCCAACTATTAAAAATCTTTATTGTACTTTCGCGACCTCAACACGGGGCGTATAGTCGCGCCACTCGAACCTGATGGAGCTTTGGCAGCTCCGACCCGTGGCGGGTACGTCGTCTCTCTTTCCATGCCCGCCTCGTGTGGGACCTGACGGTTCCTTTCGTCGAAGCAGGGTTGGCCGTGTCGCGTCCGGAGACCCAGGGCCGGTTCACCGGAATGCGATGCGGGCTCACAACTGGGAGACTTCCATGAATCCATTCGCCGGTACCCTTCGTCGCTTTCGGGCGCAAGCCTGGATCTTCCTACCTCTTGCGATGGCAGCATTGGCGCTCGCACCCCCTGCGGCGAGGGCGAACGCACCTGACGACCCCAATCGTGTTCCGCTGGCGGAGCGGCCGCTCTATGCCACTGATCGAGTCCTCGTTCAATTGACTCCATCCGCGGTGCAGTCTCCTGATTTCCGGGTCGGTCTCTCCAATGGAGCCGTCTCCACCGGATTGACCGCTCTCGATCGGGTCCTGACGACCGAGCGGGCCTCATCGTTCGCGTCGGCCTATATCAAGGTCAAGGACCGGACGCTCGACCAGCAGCTGGGTGTGTCCCGCTGGTTCCTGGTGCACCTGCCCGCCGGCTCCGACATCGAGACGGCCGTCGCGGCCTTCCAGGCCTGCCCACTCGTCGAGGTCGCGACGCCGGACTATATCGCGTATCCGATGGCGGTGCCGAACGACACTCGCTATTCGCTCCAGTGGGGCCATAACAACACCGGCCAGATGAAGAACTACTGCTGGGGCTGCGGCGGCCACGACAGCGGCACCCCGGTCGGGACTCCGGGATTCGACAGCGACGCGCAGACCGCGTGGGACGGTGCCCAGGGCTACGGCAGCGCCTCCGTCATCGTCGCGATCATCGACAGCGGCGTCGACATCGACCATCCGGACCTGCGTCTGGTCGCCGGCTGGGACTACGGGAGCAACGACAGTAACCCGAACGACGACAGCGCCCAGCCCGGCCACGGCACGGCCTGCGCCGGCGTCGCCGCGGCCATCGCGAACAACGCTCTGGGCGTGGCGGGAGCCGCCGGCGGCTGCAGCGTGATGCCGCTCAAGGTGGCGAACAACGCCGGCAGCATGTCCTTCTCCTCGATCCAGAACGCGCTCTACCACGCCGCGGACAACGGTGCCGACGTCGTGAGCATGAGCCTGGGCGCCGCGATCTCCAGCGATCCGGCGACCGACACCGCGATCTCCTATTGTTACAACGCGGGCGTGATCATCTTTGCCGCCACGGGCAACGAGAACGCCAGCACGATCAGCTACCCGGCGATCAACTCGCTGGTCATCGGCGTCGGTGCGGCCTCGCCTTGCGGCGATCGCAAGCGCAGCAGCAGCAGCTCGTCCGAAGTCAACCCGGGCGTCAACACCGACCCGAACAGCTACACCTGCGACGGCGAGCGTTGGTGGGGATCGAACTACGGGACCAACTCGCAGGACGCGGCGGGAGCCGTCGACCTCATCGCACCGACGATCCTTCCGACCACCGACATCGGCGGGAGCGGCGGTTATGACCCCTCCGACTACGACGATTGGTTCAATGGAACGTCCTGTGCGACCCCGTACGCGGCCGGCGTGGCGGCGCTCGTCATTTCCGCCAATCCCAGCTGGACGCCGGCGCAGGTTCGCAGCGCGATGGTTTCCTCCTGCACCGACATCGTGAACGTCGAGTCCGGAACCGGATGGGACCGCTACTCCGGATACGGCATGGTCAACGCCGCCGGTGCGCTCGGCCAGTCGGGCGGCGGCGGCAACCAGGACTATGCGACGCTGCCCTACACCAACGGATTCGAGAGCGGCTCGCTCGATACCTACTGGACCACGACCGGCACGGGTCCGTGGCGGACCCAGGTGACGACGGCGAACACTCCGCACGCGGGCACGCGGCACCTCACCATGGACAGCTCGACGAGCAACTCGTACGCCCAGAACGAAGCTTGGCTCCATCTCGACCTTTCCGGTGAGGGTCAAGTCGATCTGTCGTTCTGGTGGAAGGAGTTCGGGGACGAGACGCATGCTCAGGACGGGATCTACTTCTCCAACAACGGAGGGGCCAGCTTCGTCAAGGTCCAGGACCTGAACGGGGGCAGCACCACGAACAACACCTGGTTCGAGTACAACCTCGACCTCGACCAGTTGGCGGCGACCGCCGGACTCACCCTCACGGATCAGTTCGTGATCAAGTTCCAGCAGTATGACAACTACCCGATCGCGACGGACGGCTTCGCCTTCGACGACATCTCGGTGACCGGCGGCGGGACCGTTCCGCCCACCGTCACCGTGACCGCGCCGAACGGGGGGGAGACCTTCACCGCGGGCAACAGCACGAACATCACCTGGTCGTCGACCGGAGCGGTCGCGAACGTCTCGATCGACTATTCGACGAACGGCGGCTCGAGCTGGACCTCGATCACGAGCTCGACGACCAACGATGGTTCGTACACCTGGACGGTGCCGTCGGTAGCGACCACGCAAGGTCGAGTCCGCGTGACGAGCACGACGGACGGCACGGCCACCGATCAGAGCAACGCCAACTT
Source organism: Candidatus Eiseniibacteriota bacterium (assembly GCA_020431745.1). GTDB lineage: Bacteria > Eisenbacteria > RBG-16-71-46 > CAIMUX01 > CAIMUX01 > JAGQHR01. The sequence goes on along the minus strand of JAGQHR010000107.1, from coordinate 3,714 downwards.
CACGATCGAGATTCCCAGCGGCTACGCCTCGCTGCCGTACTCGACCGGGTTCGAGAGCGGCTCGCTCGACGCCTATTGGTCCACGGCCGGAACCGGCCCCTTCCGCACGCAGATCACGACCGCGAACACGCCGCACGGGGGGACCCGGCACCTGACCATGGATAGCTCGACCAGCAACTCCTACGCCCAGAACGAAGCGTGGCTCCATCTCAACCTCGCCGGGGAGACGCAGGTCACGCTCGACTACTGGTGGAAAGAGTTCGGCGACGAGAACCACACGCAGGACGGGATCTACTTCTCCAGCAACGGCGGCTCCAGCTTCGTGAAGGTGCAGAGCCTGAACGGTCAGAGCTACAGCAACAACACGTGGCAGAGCTTCTCCCTGGATGTCGATGCGCTCGCGGCGTCCGCGGGACTCAGTCTGACCTCGACTTTCGTGATCAAGTTCCAGCAGTACGACAACTACCCGATCGCGACGGACGGTTTCGCCTTCGACGACATCTCCGTGACCTCCGGTGGTGGAGGTGGCGGTGGCAGCTACATCACCGCGGAAACCGAGCCGAACAACAGCTCCGGCGCCGCCAACGGACCGGTCGGTGGTGGCGTTGCCGTCTCGGGAACGCTCTCTTCGAGCACCGACGATGATTGGTTCTACTTCGACGTCGCGACATCGGGGACGATCAACATCTCGCTCGCGATCGGCAGCTCGGCCGACCTCGACTGGTTCCTTTACAACTCCTCCCTGACCGAAGTCGCACGTGGGTACACGACGAGCAATCCGGAGACGGGCAGCTACAACGCCGCCCCCGGCCGGTACTATCTGTTCGTCGACGGCTATCTGGGTGCGACCAGCTCGTACACGCTGACGGTGAGCGGTGGTTTGGCCCGCTATCCGATGGGCGGCGGCTGGTCCGCGAGCAAGAACGGTGGCCTGCAGCCGGTCCCGACGCAGTTCGCGCTGCACCAGAACGCGCCGAACCCGTTCGGCAAGAGCACGCGGATCCGGTTCGATCTTCCCAAGAGCAGCGATCGCGTCTCGCTCCTGGTCTTCGACGCGCAGGGACGTCGCGTGCGTACCCTGGTGGATCAGGCCATGCCGGCCGGATTCCACACGGCGGAGTGGGACGGACGGGACGATGCCGGTCGGCGCGCCGGCAGCGGAACGTTCTTCGTGCGGGTTCAGGGGGAGACGTTCGCCTACCGTCAGATGGTGACGATTCTGCGGTAGCGCATTGAATCCCGCGTCCATCGGGAGCTTCACGATCGCCGCACGTCCGCGAAGTTCCCGATGGAGCGCGCGCCCCGTTTCTGCTTAGGCTCGACGAGATTTCGCGCGGCCCGTGGAGGGGCCCGCTGCGCTGCCGTGCTCCCGCGTCCGGCGCGCAGACGGGGTGCGCGAATCCGTTGGAGGCCGTATGCAGGCCCCGGGTACTCCGTTCGGTCGGTGGTGGGGTGTGGTGTGCGCGGTTCTGGTGCTCGCGCCGCCGGTGTTCGCGGGACCGCTCCTCTATGTCGAGGACTTCTCCCATGTAAACGCGCGGACGGGTCTGCCCCAGGGTTGGGGCCTCGGGCCCCGCGCGCACATCCCGTACTTCTCGACGGCGGCCGACTCGCAAACTTTCGGTGCGGCGTCTCCGTCGATCCGCGTCGATGTGCCGCTGCACACGCTGAACTATCGCATCGACTCCCCGAACTTCCGACTTCCCCGGATGGACCAGGACTACACCCTCGAGTTCGCGCTGCAGGTGAACCAGCCGGATTCCCCGTTCCGCGTCGAGATGGTCTACATGGATCTGGACACCCACTGGTACCGGCTGGAGCGCGTGTTGTCCCTCGTCGGCGAGTCGATGGATTCGCTGCGGGTGTTCCGCATCCCCTTCAATCCGGGAGTCGGTCCCGACCCGGGACGGGTCTGGATCGCGTTCGGTCTTCCCTATTCGAAAGTCCTGCGCGAGGGATCGTTCCGGCTCGACGACGTGCGCGTCCGGCAGGGCGCCGACATCGGTCGCCTCGCGTTCTACCTCGGGCAAGAGAGCGTCGACCCCGGCAGCTCGGTCGACCTCCACGTCTCGACGCGTGCGGGAACGGCCACCGTCGAAGTGTTCCACGAAACGGACCGGGCCCGACGCGTTTACGGTCCGATTGCGATCACCGGATTGCGGGAAGAGCCCGTGCCGGACGAGTCGTGGCGCAACGGCTGCGGGTGGACGGTCTCGGCCTCGATCCCGGTGGGTCGCGACTGGCCCTCCGGGGTCTACACGGTCAAGATCGACGACGGCAACCAGCGCGTGTGGGACACCTTTTCCGTACGGGGCGACGGAACGGAGGGCAAGCTCCTCGTCGTGCTTCCGACCTATACGGATCAGGCCTACAACCAGTTCGGCGGCGGCAGCTTCTACTCGGATCCTCAACGGCACGAGGTGTCGTTCGAACGTCCCGACGACCACGGATACTTCGGGTTCTATCACGTGCCGGTTCACCTGATCCGGTGGCTGCATCGGAACGGAATCGGATACGCCGTCGCGAGCGATGACGATCTGCACGCACGCCCCGACCTGCTCTCCGCCTACCCGGGCTTGGTTCTGACCTGGCACAGCGAGTACTGGACGGGAGAGATGCGGGACAACGTCGAAGGCTACATCGCGAACGGCGGATCGGTCTTGTGCCTGAGCGGGAACACCTGCTGGTGGCAATCGCGCCTGGTGGAGGCGGACGATTCGATCGAGCCCGGATCGACTCGGCGACTGGTTTGCTACAAGTACACGGCGGCGAGTGATCCCTACTGGTCGATCGATCGCGGTCGAGTGACGACGCACTGGGACGACCCGCCGTTGGACGAACCGACGAACCGCTTTCTCGGCTTGTCCTGGCGAACCGGGGGCGGCATCAACTTCTCCACTCTCTCGAGCTGCCCCTGCGAGTACGACTGGCTGGACGGATACGGAGGCTACGAGGTCTTCCACATCGACCACTGGGTGTTCGACGGCACCGGCTTCCGCGATGGAGACACCTGCGGCCAAGCCTACGCCATTCTCGGTCACGAGGTCGACGGCGCGCCGCTCGAGTGGGTCGACGGCCAGCCGATGATTCGCCCCGAGGGTGGGACGCCGCCCGGATTCGAGGTCCTGGGCTACTCCCCGTGCTGGAGCGACTACGAGGACGATCACGAGGGGATCGCGCTGATGGCAATCGAGGACCGCGGATCCTCCTTCGTCTTCAACGGCGGCACCACGGGATGGTGCTGGGGCATGAAGGCCGACGCCGGCGTGCAACAGATCGTGCGGAACTTGATCGACCGCATTCCCGATCGGTTCCAGGGGTGGGACCTGCCGGTGATCGAGGCGTCTCCGAATCCGTCCGCGAGCCGGGTGTTCCTCCGTGTGCTGGGACCCGGCATCGAGCGCCGGTTGGAGTTCTATGACACGAGCGGACGGCGCGTGGGCACATCGGACCTGCGCGAGGGCGTGACCAACGAGGGCGTCCCGTTCGGGACGACGACCTGGGACTTCCGCGATGGGAACGGTCGCGCGGTTCCTCCCGGCGTCTACTTCGTCCGGGGCGGCGCGGGCGCCACGGCACGCGTCGTTCATGTGCGGTGAGGCGCCGAGCAGCGCGGCGGGATCACCGTCGCGCTGCTCGTAGATCGGGCAGTCTGCGAAACCTGACGCAGCGCTCAGCGTGGTGCGATCACGAATCGTTCGGCCGAACCGGCGG
>JAGQHR010001075.1 GCA_020431745.1 Candidatus Eiseniibacteriota bacterium | reverse complement strand
AAAGTGATCGCCGATTCCCCGATCTTCGCGGGGCTCTCGCGCGAGGAAACCGTCTGGATGAGCCACGGCGATACCGTGACCGAGCTGCCGGAAGGGTTCGTCGAGATCGGGTACTCCACCGGAGGATCCGACCGCGCCCACGATCACCGATTCGCCGCGATCGCCTCCGACTCTCGCAAGCAGTACGGACTGCAGTTCCACCCCGAGGTCGACGACACTCCGGGCGGGCTCACCATGCTGCGCAACTTCGTGATCGGCATCTGCGGCGCACGGGCGGATTGGCACGTAGGCGACCAGGTCGAAGAGCGCTGCCGCATGATCCGGGAGGAAGTGGGCGATCGCAACGTGCTGCTCCTCGCCTCGGGTGGCGTCGACTCCACGGTGGCCGCGCTCCTCTTCCAACGCGCGTTGGGAAGCGACCGGCTGCGGCTGCTCCACATCGACAACGGATTGATGCGGAAGAACGAGAGCGCCGGGGTCGAGGCCAAGCTGACCGAGCTGGGACTGGGACCGAGCCTGAAGGTCGTGGACGCCACGGACGACTTCCTGGGCGCCCTGGAAGGACTGACCGATCCGGAGGAGAAGCGGGCCGCGATCGGCAACACGTTCATCGCGGTGTTCGAGCGGGAAGCGCGGAAGCTGGACCTGGAGCACGCGCTCCTGGGCCAGGGCACGATCTATCCCGACACCATCGAGACGGGCGGCACCAAGCGCGCCGACCTGATCAAGACCCACCACAACCGCGTCCCGTTAGTGCAGCAGATGATCGCCCAGGGACGCGTGAGCGAGCCGCTCGCCGATTTGTACAAGGTGGAGGTGCGCGAGCTGGGTCGTGCCTTGGGACTGGATCCGGCCAGCATCGACCGGCATCCCTTCCCCGGTCCCGGATTGGGCATCCGCGTAGCCTGCGCGCGCGCCGGCGAGGACTGGAACGGGGCCCAGATCCAGGCGGACGTGGACGCCGCCCTCGCGGGCACGGGACTCACCGGACTGCCGCTCCCGGTGCGCTCGGTGGGCGTGAAGGCGGACCTGCGCAGCTACGAGCACCCCGTCCTGCTTTTCGGGCCGGATCCGGGTTGGAGCCAGCTCACGGAAATCGCGATCTCGCTGGCCAAGAAGGTGCAGGGCATCAATCGTTGCCTCTTCGAGCTGACCGGACGCGCTCCGCGCGAGGCTCGTCCCTTCCCCGCGACGGTGACGCGCGAACGGCTGGCGCTCCTGCGGGAGCTGGACGCGATCGTGATGACTACACTGGAGCGTCACGGGCTGATGAAGATCGTCTGGCAGTGTCCGACGGTGCTGACGCCGGTGTCTCTGGATGGCAACGGTCGCGAGCTCGTGGTGGTGCGCCCGGTGCTGTCGGAACGCGCGATGACGGCGCGGCCGGCGGAGCTTCCGGAAGAGTGCCGGACGGAGATCGTCGAGGCGATCTCGACGTTCGATCCGGTGAGCGGCGTCGCGATCGACGTCACGACCAAGCCACCGGCCACGATCGAGTGGGAATAGCCGCCGGCGCGAGCGTCCCGCCCCGTTGATCTCCTCGTTGCTCGGGGGCTTCGTCGTGATGATGGC
>JAGQHR010001074.1 GCA_020431745.1 Candidatus Eiseniibacteriota bacterium | reverse complement strand
CGGTCGCGACCGTCCTTCTTCTGTCGGCCGCGGATGCGGGCGCGGGAGTCTGGATCTTCACGATCTTCGCGCTGTTCTTCCTGCGGAACTTCTACTTCATCATGAGCGAGCTGCACTTCGCCGGCCGTACTTTGGGAAAGAGGATCTTCGGACTTCGTGTGGTAACGACCGACGGGGGGCCGCTGACGGCCGACCTGGTCTTCGCGCGCAATCTCACCCGCGAGCTGGAGTTTCTGCTGCCCCTGGGGCTGGCCATATCCGGAACTACGGTCGGCGCGATGCCCTCGATCGTCGTCCGCATCGCCGCGATCGCCTGGCTGGTCGCGATGGTAGTGATCCCCCTTCGCAACTCCCACCGGGCGCGTTTGGGTGATCTCGTGGCCGGCACCATGGTCGTCGTGGCGCCGAAAGTGACGTTGCTGGCCGACCTCGTCGAGGCGTCGGGAACCACCAAGGCGGCGCGTCCGCGCCTTCTGTTCACGCCGGAGCAGTTGGCCTTCTACGGCATCGATGAGCTGCAGGTGCTGGAAGACGTTTTGCGGCGGCCGGTCGGCGAGGTGGACTATCGCCTGCTCGACAAGCTGGCCGCGAAGATCCAGGAGAAGATCGGGTGGACGCCTTCGGGGGAACGGGTGCACTCCCTGGAGTTCCTGGAGGCGTTCTACGCGGCGCAGCGGGCGGCGCTGGAGAAGGAGCTGGCGTTCGGCCGACGCCGGCACCGCAAGCGGAAGTAGCTACCGGGGCGCGGGGTGGCGGACCGCCCTACTACCGGGCGCCCGTCACCACCGTCGATGATTCTGCGGCGAGGCAGAGGCCTCTTCGAGAGCTACAACCGCCCCGGCACCTCCGTCGTCGAACGCTACCGGATGACCACCATCTTCCTCAGCCCGTTGAATGAGTCGGCACGCATTCTGGTGAAGTAGATGCCGCTGTCGACTCGCCGGCCCGCGTCGTTCTCGAGGTCCCACACGAAATGATGGCGCCCCGCCTCCATCCGCCCGTCGACGACCGTCCGCACCAGCCGGCCGGCCACATCGAAGATCCGGATGTCCACGTCCGTGGCGAACGGCAGATCGAAACGGATCCGCGTGCTGGTGGCGAACGGATTCGGGTTGTTTTGCCTCAGCGCGAACCGGACCGGGATCCCGAACTCGCCCGCGGCGGGTACCCCATTGAAGACCATCGGATCGCGTAGTGTCCCGCGAACGCCGTCGGGGAAGAAGGGAATCTTGGTACTGACGTCGAAGGCCAACTGCTTGTCGACGGAGAAGACCTTGAACGCGACCGTCTCATCCCCGACCGCATTGCTGTAGACGGTGAGAAACGCCAGGTTCCGATCGAGTCCCCTCACGTATGCGGGGCGTGCCACGCCGCGGCAATCGTCGCCGACAAAAGCGGCGATCACGTCGTGAGCATCCCACTCCGTACCGTGATCCTCGAACACGGCAACCAACCCCATGTTGTACTGGAACTCGCTCGGTTGCACCGCCCACTCGGGGGCTCCGAGCTCGACCGCGACCGGCGATCCGCTGGAGCACGTCCCCGCCACCGCGCCGTTCGCTGTCGAGTCGGGG
>JAGQHR010001073.1 GCA_020431745.1 Candidatus Eiseniibacteriota bacterium | reverse complement strand
ATCCTCGTGCAGTCCGGGGACGTTCCCCCCGAAGATCCAGTTCAGCGCGGCGCTCAGCTCGGCCGCGCCTGCTTCGACGATCCTGTCGAAGGTCTGCGTGCATTCGTCGCCTTGCTCGCGTACCGAGAGGTGGTCGTAGGACACGCTGGAGACTACAGTGCGATAGGTCCCGAGGATCGGGTCGTTCACGTCGTTGGTGATCTGCTGGTACTCCGTGACCTGACCCGTACCGACGTTCTCGTAGGCGCGGCTCCCGACGCCGCTCGCCGCCGGCGAGAGAACCTCGTATCCCTTGAGGTCGGGACAGCCGCTGCCCCAAGCGTCGACCGCCGCCGTCGGTGGATAGGAGGAGCCGGCGACATCCTCGATCCGGACGCAGTAGTTGTCGTCGCCGCTCACCGTACGGTATGAGTCGAAGTCCGGGGCGACACCCAGGCGCGGGAGAAGGTAATAAGGGCCAGCAGAAATGATCCCGGTTCCGGCGCGGTCTCCATGGAAGATCAGGCCCCTCGGCGAGCCCTCGCCTTCACAATGCAGCGCCGACAACCAGGAACACAGCAGATCCCAATCAATCGACCAGGCCGGAGTGGGTTGTCCACCGCCGCTGAAGATGACGCCTCGATAACCCAAAAGCTGTCGCGCCGTGATCCCGGAAGTCGAACGGGGATCCCCGTCCCGAGCGAACGGAATCTTCCAGCAACACGCCCCCCCGATGTTGTCGTACCGATCCCACGCGGGATAGGCCGGGATCGGATCGGAGGGCGCGGCGCCGTTGAGTGCGACGTTGAGCATGCGGTCCATCTTCTCGCCCACGAACCCGGCATCGATGTGCAGCAGCGCCGGGAACTTCCACACCCCGCCGTCGTCGCGGTATTCGGGCAGAAACCGGATCTCGAAGTAGTTACCCCCCGAGGTGTCGGGGAGAAGGTAGTTGTCGGCATTGCCGATGTAGTTCGCGGTCACGAAGTACTCGAGCCGGCTGCCCGGTACGAAAACGCCGTCGGGGAGGATCTCGTTGCCGGTCTTGAGCTCGCCGGCCCCGGGATCGTAGTCGTCGTCATCCTCGCGGAAGTAGGTCACGAACTTGTTGCGGGCCGGGGTTCCACCGGGGTTCGAGTAGGTCTGGAAGGAGTCCATCCAGGCATAGGCGAAGCTGCCGTTCTCGATGTCCTGACCGTCGGAGACCCGATCCCGCCACGTGGCGTAGCCGGCGATCTGATCCTGCGCCGGCCCCTTGCGCGCCACCCGGAACCAGAGCCGGCTCTCCCACCGCGTCGATAGCGTCGAAACCGGTCCGGTGACGAGGAGCGAGTCCCCCTGCACGAAAGGTGGGGTGTTGCCGAGGTTGACGTTGTTGGTGGCGTCACAGTTTGCCGTCGAGGTCGGGGAAAGCGTCCCGTCCGCTGCAAACGTGTCTCGATAGCGCGTCGTAGAGGCCGGAGAGAAGCTCACGAGCGGGGCATCGGGCGCTCTCGTAAATCCGATCGACACGTTGTCGAGGAGCGGGGTGAAGTTGGTGACTCCCGTGCAGTCCTCCGCAGGAATCCCGAAGTTGTCGCACGAAGAGTAGACCTC
>JAGQHR010001072.1 GCA_020431745.1 Candidatus Eiseniibacteriota bacterium | reverse complement strand
GAAGCTCGCGGACTAGCGTTGCGGGCGCGCCGTCCCGGTCCGGGGGGCGGTTGATCGGCGGCCGGCGCCGGATCCGCGACAATGCTCGTACGAATCAAGGTGAATTGCCGACGAGACCCCGGACGGCCGGCCCGCCCGAGCCGGGCTCCCTCTCCGGCCGGAGGTCCTGCCCCCGCCGTTCCGCTCTTCTTTCCCCGGGGGCGACACCGGCAGTTGACACCTCGGGTGCCGCGACGTAGCTTCGTGCCGCTTCCGGGAGTTTTCTGGATCCAGAGCCGAGAAAGGGGTCTCGCCGAGATCGGCCTCGCGTTCGTACGCGGGGTGCTTTCGCGCGCTTGACACTTGACGTTGGGCTCCGCTAGATTCCCCGGTTCACGCCGTGCGACATGCTGGCGTAGCTCAATCGGTAGAGCACCTCACTTGTAATGAGGCGGTTGGGGGTTCGATTCCTCTCGCCAGCTCGCCTGGGGTGCACGTGCGAGTGCTCCAGGGATCGAAACCACCCGTCGCGGCGGACGGGTCGTTTCGGTCGCCGATCGTCGCGGTCAGTGAAGTGACCCGGCCATGTGGCGAGGTTCCCGAGTGGCCAAAGGGGGCAGACTGTAAATCTGTTGGCACACGCCTTCGAAGGTTCGAATCCTTCCCTCGCCACCAGCTGGAGGTTCTGAGTTCGGAACAGATCGAACGAAAGAGTCGACGCGTCCGGGGATCTCGACCGGGCGCGCGTCCGTGCCTACCGCCGCGGCGCCGGACAGGGACTCGGTTCGATCGGGAGCGACGAGCGGGAATAGCTCAGTTGGCTAGAGCATCAGCCTTCCAAGCTGAGGGTCGCGGGTTCGAATCCCGTTTCCCGCTCCAGACGAAGGCGACTCGAGTCGCCAGGGAGTACGGCCACGTAGCTCAGTCGGTAGAGCAATTGCATGGTAAGCAATAGGTCAGCGGTTCGATTCCGCTCGTGGCCTCCATCATCGGGTCCGTCGCCGGCAGATCTACCGCCGGCTGGCAGACAGACCGCAGGCAGACAGACCGTAGGACGTTCGCTGATTCGAGAAGGCTCCACCCCGCGGGCGGTCATTCCCCGCTCAGTCGCTGCGAAAGGACGAGAGGATCCATGGCGAAGGAGAAGTTCCAGCGTACGAAGCCTCACGTGAACGTGGGGACGATCGGTCACGTGGATCACGGGAAGACGACGCTTACGGCGGCGATCACTCACGTTCTTTCGAAGCACGGTCTGGCTTCGTACTCGGACTTCGGTTCGATCGACAAGGCTCCGGAGGAGCGTGAGCGCGGGATCACGATCGCGACGGCGCACGTGGAGTATCAGTCGGAGGCGCGTCACTACGCGCACGTGGATTGCCCGGGTCACGCGGACTACGTGAAGAACATGATCACGGGCGCGGCGCAGATGGACGGCGCGGTGCTGGTGGTGAGCGCTTCGGACGGTCCGATGCCGCAGACGCGCGAGCACATCCTTCTCGCTCGCCAGGTGGGTGTTCCGTACATCGTGGTGTTCATGAACAAGGTGGACATGGTGGACGATCCGGAGCTTCTGGACCTGGTGGAGCTCGAGATTCGGGA
>JAGQHR010001071.1 GCA_020431745.1 Candidatus Eiseniibacteriota bacterium | reverse complement strand
GGTGTAGATCCGCGGCGGATTGGTCGGACTCACGGACAGGTCGAAGATCTGGCATCCCTGATGGGTGTTGGTCCCGTTGCAGAAGAGCAGGCGCTGTTCCTGGTCGATCCAGATCGTGTGTGAGCTGCCGAACCACGTCGTGATCGGCGGGAGGGGGACCGGGTGCAGCGGGTCGGAGAGGTCGACGATGTTCAAGCCGTCGTCGCAGTCGTCGCAGACCTGATAGGCATAGTGGTCGTAGGTCTTGATCTCCCGCCAGGTCGTGGTGTCGCCGCTGAGGTAGAGGACCTCGACCGGATTGGCGGGATCGGTCACGTTGACGAAGCTGGTGCCTCCACGCTGGCCGACGATCGCGAGCTCGACCCCGTTGGGGGCCGAGTATCCCCAGATGCCGGAGTACCACGTGTTCGGGTACTGGTTGAGCGTTCCCCGCAGCGTGACGTTGTCGGATATCTGAGCCGTGGCGGGAGAGGCGACGAGTCCGGCCGAGAGAAGGAGTCCGACCGTGACGAAGAACTCGTTCGCGCGGACGAACCCGGTCGCGAGGACGGCTCCGGTAGTGAGCGAGTGAGCCGCGAGGGTCGAGAATCGTCGGCGGAACGAGCCAGGGATGCGCACAGTTTGGTCCACCCCTCACCTCCCGTGATGAACCGGTACCGAGCCTACGTTGTCGCTCCGTTTCGAAGGAACGAGATGCAGACCCATTGGCCGGTGCATCAGCGGGGATCTCCCCACGATACCGAGGCACAGGAATGGGATGTCGTCGTGCGATCCGCGAGCGCGGCCAAAATCGTAGCAGGTGGGAGGCGACGGCTGCCAGCGTCTCGTGGCCAAACGGTGAGGATTTGCGGTACGCCCCTGGTCCGTGGGCAAGACGTTTTGTCCGGCGGACGCGGCCGGGGTGTTCGATGGCCGGGCTCAACAGTCGGGCTTGGGAGCCGCTCGATGTCCGGGCTCGTCGATCAGGCTTCGGGGCCGCTCCATGGCCAGCCTCGACGATCAGGCCGAGACGCTAGACGAGCTGGGCGTCGCGCGGATCGCCCGGTGACGGTCCCCCATCGGCTCTTCGGGACGGCTCCTGCGCCGCGCTCGGGAGTTGGGCTCTTGGGCGCGCGCCCCCGGACTGGGGGAACGGGCTATTCGCCTCCGGGTCCGGCCGGGGAGTGTCCGTCGCGCGTTTCGCCGGCGCCTGTATCGCCGGTGCTTCCGTTCTCCTCGTCGGTGCCTTCGGCGTCGACGGCTGCGTGCTCGCCCAGCTCCTCGAGCAGGTTTCGACCTTCCTCTCGCGTCAGCTCCGAATAGAAGTCGGAACGAGACATGCCGGAAGTCGGATCTTCGAGTCGCGCCACGAGCTCGGAGACGAACGAGAGCTCTGCGGGGTCGCGATACATGCGATAGGGCGCGATCGGGACCCGCGTGCCGGGAATGTGGACGAGGGAGCCGTAGCGATCCATGACATCAGGGTTGAGCCCGGTGTGGGCGACGATGTACTCCTTCATGTCGATCTGGCCATTCTTCACGTATGCGTCGGGAAGCTGGTCGAACGGGCCGTCGTACCAGGTGTTGTACGAAACTTCGTC
>JAGQHR010001070.1 GCA_020431745.1 Candidatus Eiseniibacteriota bacterium | reverse complement strand
GGTGTGCGTCTTGAAGACCAGTCCGAGGAACGGCGACTTGACGTGCGCTTCGCGTGCGAACCGCTCACCCGTTTTCTGATCGACCACGATCGGTGCCGGGACCTCGTCGGGGGCGGGCAGATAGTCGACGATCGCGTCGAGGAGAGGTTGAATCCCGCGGTTCCGGAGCGAGGCTCCAGAAAGCACCGGAATCAAACTGCGGCGAATCGTCCCCAGGCGAAGTCCGCGGATGATCTCTTCCGGGCTCAGCTCGTTGCCGTCGAGAAACGCGGTGAGCAGATCGTCGTCTTCCGCCGCCGCGGCTTCCAAGAGCTCGGCGCGGTAGGTCTGGTAGCGCTCCTCTTCCTCCGCCGGCACCGGCTCCCGCTGGAAGCTCAGCCCCTGATCGGATTCCCCCCAGACGAGCATCTCGCCGCGGATGACATCGACCACCCCGCGGAAGTCGCTGCTCGCGCCCACCGGAAAGTGGGTCACGGTCGGCTTGGCCCCCAGCTTTTCACGCAGATCGTCGAGCGCGTTTTCGAAGTTGGCCCCCAGGCGATCCATCTTGTTGATGAAGACGATCCGCGGAATGTGATAGCGGTCGGCCTGATGCCAGACCATCTCCGACTGAGGCTCCACCCCACCCACGCCGCAGAGCACCACGACCGCACCGTCGAGCACGCGCAACGACCGCTCCACCTCGGCGGTGAAGTCGACATGCCCCGGCGTGTCGATCAGGTTGATCGGATGCTCCCGCCACTCCAGCCGCGTCGCGGCGGAGACGATGGTGATGCCGCGCTCGCGCTCCTGATCCATCCAGTCCATCTGCGTGGATCCGCTGTCGACCTCCCCCAACGAGTGCGAGATCCCGGCGTAGTAGAGAATGCGCTCGGTCGTCGTGGTCTTGCCCGCGTCGATATGGGCGATGATTCCGATGTTGCGGATTTTCGAGAGTGCCGATTTCTTCATTGGGGCAGCGTACCATCAAGGCTCTGCCTCTGGTATCCTCTCCCCGCCGGGGAGATAGCCGGGGAGAGGCGCGGAGCCGAATGCCGATGGTGCCACGGCTGTATCCGAGACCGTTCGAGAAACCGACCCCGCTTTTCCGAACCCACGCCGCGGGCGGGCCGCCGCTGGCCGCTCGGATCCTTCGACTGCGGCGGGACTATCGGCGCTCGCTCTGGGTGGCAGTCACGCTGGCGGTTCTCGCCCACGGATTCGCCGGCTACTCGCTGCGGAACATCGATCCCCTGCCCCAGCCCGAACCGATCGTGGGATACGTGGAGGGAATCGAGGTCATCGAGATCGCCGCGGTCGCTCCCGATCTCCCGCGTGACCGCAAGCTCGCCCACCCCCGGCCGCCGTCCGGGGCGCTCGTCGCGATCGATCTGGCCACCAAGGAGTCGGATCCGGAAACCCCGCGTCCGATCGATCGGTCGGCCCCGCCCGCCCCCCGTCCTCCAACTCCCAAGATGCCGGTGTTCGAGGCTCCGCCCCCGATCTCGGAGCTACCCGAAGAGCCGATCCGCATCGAGCTGCGCGAGGACTGGTCGGTCGACCCCGCCTCGCCGGAGGCGGCGTTCTCGGCACAGTTCCAAC
>JAGQHR010001069.1 GCA_020431745.1 Candidatus Eiseniibacteriota bacterium | reverse complement strand
GGTTCCTCCCGAGCTGCTCGTCCTCCCGGCGACCAACCTCGAGGAGGTCAGTCCGGCCATTCTCGAGGCGCAGCCCGACGTGCTGGTGGTGGATTCGATCCAGACCGCCTACCTTCCCTCGGTCGCATCCGCCCCCGGAAGCGTGTCGCAGGTGCGCGAGTCAGCGCTCGCCCTCATCGAGCTCGCGAAGGGCCGGGACATGACGGTGATCCTGGTCGGACACGTCACCAAAGAGGGGACGTTGGCCGGTCCGCGGACGCTCGAGCACATGGTCGACACGGTGCTCTATATGGAAGGGGAGCGTTACCAGCACTACCGGATCCTGCGCTCGGCGAAGAACCGGTTCGGGAGCGTGGACGAGATCGGCGTCTTCGAGATGGTGGACCGGGGCCTACAGGAAGTCCCCAACCCCAGCCAGGTGTTTCTCAGCGAGCACACGGCCGGGGCGGTGGGATCGGTGGTTTCGGCTTCGGTGGAAGGGACGCGCGCGATCCTCATGGAGATCCAGTCCCTCGTGAACCCCACGCGCTACGGGATTCCCCAGCGCCTGACGACCGGATTCGACGGCAAGCGGCTCGAGATCATCCTGGCCGTCCTGGCCAAACGTGCCGGGATCGATTTCTCGCAGCACGACGTGTTCGTCAACGTCGCGGGCGGCCTGCGCGTCGTCGAACCCGGGGTGGACTTGGGGGTATGTCTCGCCGTGGCTTCCAGCCGTAAGGATCTTCCCCCGCAACCGGATACCATCGCGCTCGGTGAGATCGGACTCGGGGGAGAGCTGCGTCGCATCGCGCATCCTGAGCGGCGGATCACCGAGGCCGCGCGGCTGGGCTATCAGCGAGTGCTCCTTCCCGAGGCCAACGCGCGCGATCTGGGTGCGAGCCGGGAAGGGGTGCGGATCGTCGGAGCGGGCACGGTCGTCGAGGCGCTCCATGAAGGACTGCGACGGGGACCGGAACAGTGACTCTCGGTGTGGTGGGGGAGCATGCGGTGATCGATTGTGATGCGATCCTCTTGGCGGCGGGCAAGGGCGAGCGACTGGCCCAAGGACGTCCGAAGGCCCGCGTCGAGCTGGCGGGAGAGCCGCTCTTCGTACACGCCCTGCGGGTGCTGGCCGGTCATCCCGCGGTCGAGCGGATCCTCGTCGTCGGTCCGTCCGACGAAGCGGAGCGACGCGAGATGGAGACGGAGGCGCGACAGATCGCCGGCTCCCGTCTGTTCGCGACGATGCCGGGAGGCGCCGAACGGCAGGACTCCTCCCGCGTGGCGCTCGATCTGCTCCACCAGGTGAACACCCCATCGCGGCGCGCGGTGCTGATCCACGACGCGGCGCGGCCCCTTCTCTCCTCCGGGTTGATCGACCGTTGCCTGCGGGCCCTCGAAACCGGACTGCCGACCGACGCGCAGGGTGCCCTTCCCGGAATCGCTCCGAAGGAGGACGGTCCCGCCGGCGTCGTTCCGGGGCTGCCGATCCGGGAAACACTCAAGCTCGTCTTCGAGGGCCGCGTCGTGATGACCCAACCGCGGGAGCGGCTCTTCGCGATCCAGACCCCGCAGGCGTTCCGGTTCGGAATGCTGCGAC
>JAGQHR010001068.1 GCA_020431745.1 Candidatus Eiseniibacteriota bacterium | reverse complement strand
CCTCCGATGGGCACGGGCACGGAACGCACGTCATGGGGATCATGGTCGGTCTGGATGCCGAGGCCGGTGACACGCTCGGCGTCGCGTTCGGCGCGGAATGGATCGCGGCCAACGCGCTCTCGTTCCAGGTCCCGGATTCGAGCTTCGCCAACAGCGTCCTCGAATCGTTCCAGTGGTTTGCGGATCCGGACGGAGATCCGGCGACCTCCGACGATGTCCCGGACGTCCTGCAGAACTCGTGGGGCGTGCTGGAGTCGGAAGGGTACCGGCGGTGCGATCCCCATTGGTGGGGCGCCATCGACAATCTGGAGGCCGCGGGAACGGTCGTGATCTTCTCCGCGGGCAACGAGGGGCCGGGTCGCGCTTCGCTCCGTTCACCCGCTGATCGTGCCGACACGCCGCTGCAGAACTTCTCTGTCGGTGCCGTCTCGGCGAACGGCGAAGTGTTTCCCTATCCGATCGCGGCGTTCTCCAGCCGGGGTCCCAGCACCTGTCCTCCGGGAACGGCGATCAAGCCCGAGATCGTGGCGCCGGGAGTCGGGGTCTACTCCTCATGGATCAGTCCCGAGGTCTACAACGTGGCGAGCGGAACCTCGATGGCCGGGCCCCACGTCGCAGGCGTCGTCGCGTTGATGCGTCAGGCCAACCCCGACCTGACCGTCGATGAGGTGAAGCAGATCCTCCTGGACACCGCGATCGCCTACGGCGCCGAAGACAACACATACGGCCATGGATTGGTGAACGCGTACGAGGCCGTCCTCGGCGCAGTCAGCGCCGCCGGCGCAACGCGGGTCAGCGGCGTGGTTCGGGATCCGGACGGCGCGCCGCTGCCCGAAGCTTCCGTCACGATCGACCCCGGTTACGCCTGGACGACCTCCGCCACCGGACGCTTCGGTGGTTTCGCACAGGCCGGCGACTATTCCGTCACCGTCGAGCACGAGCTGCTGCAGACCCGATCGCTCGGCGTCCGGCATCTGGAGGTCGGTCTGCCGTTCGATCTCGACGTGACTCTGCAGGATCGCTCCGGACCGGTCGTGCGGGATCTGTCTCTGCGCGATGCCGTTCAGGCGGTGGGGGACAGTCTCGAGATCCGTGCCACCCTCGTCGACTTCTCCGGGACCGCGGAAGCGCAGTTGTGGATGCGTCGCGACGATGCCTCCGGCTCCGAGGCGTGGCGCTCGTTGCCGATGGAGTCGAGGGCCGGGAACTGGTCTGCACGGTTCCCGCTGGAGCGGTTCGGGGACGAGTTTTCGTACTACATCGAGAGCAGCGATCGGATCGGCAACGTCGCCCTGCATCCGGCGGGCGGGTCCGCGGCGCCGCTCCACGGTTCCTACCTGCGGCTCGTCTTCGAGGACGACGCCGAGGAAGATCGCGGATGGTCGCTCGGTTCGGCCGGTGACACGCCGTACGGCCACTGGATTCGTCTCGATCCGTTCGGGACCAGCTATCTCGGTGCGCCCATCGAACCTGCCGATGACCACTCCGAGCCCGGGATCGCGTGCTTCGTGACGGGAAAGGGGCGGATCGACGCCCCTCCCGGTGCTTCGGACGTCGACGACGGTTGCGTCACGCTCACCTCGCCGT
>JAGQHR010001067.1 GCA_020431745.1 Candidatus Eiseniibacteriota bacterium | reverse complement strand
GGCATGTCGATCATGAAGTACTGCGCGCTGATGTCATGGGCGGCGTCGTAGCTGTCGCTGTCCCGGGTGAGCTCCCGGAATCCGAGACCGCGCGTGGAGCTCCGCTCCGCGATGTTGTCGGCGACGAGTAGCGACTCGGGCGGCAACGAGCGGGCCGCGTTGCTCCGGGGCGGCGTGTAGGTGAAGCGGCGATAGTGGAAGGAGCGCTCTTTGGTCGAGAAGTGGGCTCCCGCCTTGACCTTCGACTCCAGCCCTCCCCACTGCCGGAACGGGACGCTCAGATCGGTATCGGCGGTGCGCAGATCCTCGTCGAGATCGCTGTAGGTCTGCGTGAAGCCGTTCGCGCCGGCCCGGGTGCTGAGGATGTAGGTATCCGACTGGTTCTCGTAGAGGTAGTCCCGTCGGTCCGGCTCGTTGCGTTGCGAGTTGGAGTAACCGAGCTTCCATTCGAAGAGCGAGCCGAACAAAGCGGGGAGATTGTGCTTCATTCCGACGGTGCCGGTAAAGATTCCGCGCTCGGTGTATTCGAGCCGCGTCTCCCGGATGTCGACGCCGAAGTCGTAGTTGGTACCTTCGTAGAAGCGATAGGTGTCATCTGCGCTGCGGTTGTACATCGCATTCAGGCTGAGCGTGTGGAAGTCACCCAACCGGTACCCCAGGGACGCGAGGCTGCCCCAGAGAACGCTCGAGGTGGATTCGTTGACGCCGTACTCGGTGCGGGGGCTGAGCGCCCCTCCCGCCCCGCTCCCTCCGTTGTAGTAGTTCTCGGTCCGGTC
This sequence comes from Candidatus Eiseniibacteriota bacterium, assembly GCA_020431745.1. Lineage (GTDB taxonomy): Bacteria > Eisenbacteria > RBG-16-71-46 > CAIMUX01 > CAIMUX01 > JAGQHR01. The sequence continues at coordinate 813 of JAGQHR010001067.1, read as the reverse complement.
CTGAGACTGGAATCCATTGGAGTAGGTCACCGATCCGAGCAATCCCAACGGTTTGCCGAGGAGTTCCACTTCGTTACCGTAGGATCCGCTGAAGCTCCGAGGAAGCTCGCCCGAGCTCTTCTCGGTCCGCCAGTCCAGATTGAACGAACGCGCGATCTGGGTAACGTCATCGGAGGTCAGACAGTTGTCCCCCTCGCAGAGGGCGTTCGCGATGACCTTGAAGTCGGGCACTTCTTTGGGAAGCTCTCGCGTGCCGTCGTCGAATCCGAGGAAATCAGTGCCTCCGCCGTGGTAGCCACGGAAGTCCTTGCCGGTCGTGACGCTGTTGTAGCCGGTTCCGACGGAGACGTTCCAAACCTTCTGCCCGGGGAACTCCCGCGTCTTGAGGTCCACCACGCCGCCGCCGAACTCCCCTGGCTGGTCGGGCGTGTAGGTCTTCTGCACGACCATGTTGTCGAGCAGTCCCGCCGCGAAGAGATCCATCGGGAGAACGCGCTTGTTGGTCTCGGGGCTCCCGATCTCGGTCCCGTTGACCGTGGATGAGCTGTACCGTTCGCCGAGCCCGCGTACGACGACGTGGTCACCGCCGACGACCGACAGACCCGTGACCCGGCGCAAGGCCTCCGCGGCGTTCGAATCGCTGGTCCTGGAGATCTGCTCCGAGCTGATTCCGTCGCTGACGGCGGCGGACTTTCGCTGCTGAGTGAGAATCGCGACGTTGGTGTCGCGCAGGACCTTCGCCGTCACTTCGACCGTCTCGACCGAGATCGCCGAAGGCGTGAGGGTGAGATTGAGGGTGAGTGGCTCGTTGTC
>JAGQHR010001066.1 GCA_020431745.1 Candidatus Eiseniibacteriota bacterium | reverse complement strand
CAGGTCGGCAGATGGCAGACCGCGTGGGGATTGACGCCCGGCCACTCGCCCGTTTCCCGGCGCATCTTCCACTCGCCGAGCAGCGCCGCGAGCTCCGTGGCCGCCAGCTCCATCGCTTCCCGACTCAGCTCCCGTACCGCGATCTTCGTGCGCACGCACAGATCGAGGGGCCGTTCCAGCCAATCCTCCGCATCGGCCACGGTGTTCGCCTTCTTGATGCACAGGAAGCGGAAGCCGCGCCGGGGTTGTCCGTTGGCGGCCCAGATCGTCAGATAGAGCAGCGCCTGGACGTGGTAGCCGAGATCGAGCGCGTGCTGCGAAAACGTCCGGAGCCGCAGGTCCCGGATCGATTTCGTGTCCCACAACCAGCCGCCCGGTCCCTCGTCCAGATCTACGCAACCCTTCACGTACGAGCCGCCGAGCTGCGCGATGCCGGCGACCTCCCGCTGTCCCCGCTCCATTGCATCGCGGAAGGCGGGGACCTCGTTGCAGGTATCCGCCAGCCGTTCGATCAGCGCCTTGTCCCGTGCTTTGATGATCGAGCGGCCGCGCGATGCCTGCGCCTTGCGCGCGTCGCGGATCTCCTTCGTGCGGCCGTCGCCTTCGATCTCCGCTTCGTAGCGCGCCGCCCAGATCTCCGGTCGGAGCAAACAGGTGTGGAAGCGTTGACCGAAGAGCATGGCATCGGTCGGGGGGCTCGGATGCGTGATCCGCCAGTGAGCATCGGCGGGAGTCTCCTGCCGCAAGCGCCACAGCCCCGAGGAAAACGACACGGCGGGCCAGGCGCGATACAACGGATCCGGAACGTCGGGATAGATCCCGGGCTCCGGCAATTCGATGGGGTCGCTCATTCGGCACTCTCTCCTTTCCCATCCTCGGTTGCGTCCGCGGCCGGAGGAGCCTCCTCCTTGCGGAATGCGTTTGGAATCTCGGTCCAGGTGGTGATGGCGTTGCGGACCTTGGTGACCTGTTCCGCCGCGATGCCGCGCACGTTGCGGTGCTCGCAGGTCGCCTCCGTCGCCGATTCAACAATGTACTTCCCGAACGCCTGTGCCCGGGCCATCTCCGGCGGCTTCCCCTCGCTCTGATCGAGCAGGGTATCCGCCCGCTGGCAGGCATCCGCCCACAGGCGACGGACATCCGATTGCGAGATGGCGGCCGGTTTCGGTTCCTTCGCCTTTGCGGGTGCGGGCTGGTTCGTGGTGGACGCGATCGGGCGCGGAGCCGACAGATTCTGCAATGCCCGCTGCGCACCGGAGGTCGCGGCGATCTCCTGCGCATCGCCATCCATCTGCGCCACGCCGATGATCGCCGCCCGGGAGTAGCGTCGACCGTAGGCGATCGCGATTCCCACGCACTGTGCATCCACCCGCTTGACTTTCTTCCCGGTCCGTCGGCCGGAATCGTCGGTCTCGTTCACCGTCTGCGGGATCACCGGCATGTACATGACTGACCGGAACCACTCGCCGGAGTCGCCGTGCACCAGCATGGTGGTGATCGATACGAGCTCCAGCGGATTGGGCACCGGGTTGATGATCTGCACACAGCACAGGTGGGACTCGGCGAGCGGAAGTCGGGAAGCCTCGATCACCGAG
>JAGQHR010000106.1 GCA_020431745.1 Candidatus Eiseniibacteriota bacterium | reverse complement strand
CACCCGGGCGTCGTCGTCGACGACGAGAATCCGTTCGTTCACGGTGGCCTCCTAGACTTTCCGTGCCGCCGGCATACGCAGGGTCACCCGCGTGCCGTGACCGACCTCGGACTCGACGGCGAGCCGCCCGCCCATCCGAAGGATCGTGCCCCGCACCAGGGCGAGGCCCAGCCCGCTGCCTGCCGGCTTGGTCGTGAAGCCGGGGTGAAACGCCTGCTCCAGAGTTTTCGGGTCCATGCCGGGTCCGCTGTCGGCGATTTCGATGCGGATCGCGGTTCCGCTCTCCTCCGTCCGCCCCGAGATCCGGAGGGATCCGTCCCCATTCATGGCTTCGACCGCGTTCTTCACGAGGTTGCGCAACATTCGCTCGACCTCGTCCCGATCGGCCCAGATCTGGGGGAGCGGCTCCACGTCGATCGAGCAGTGGACGCCTGGGGGGACCTCGCGGGACAGGGCCTCCAGCACCGGGACCGGATCGAGCCAGGCCGGGGTCGGATCCGGCAGATGGGCGTAGTCGCTGAACGCGCTGGCCAGCGAGGCCATCCGTGCGGCTTCGGCCCGGATCCCTTCGAGCGCGCGTTCGCCCTGGGGACGGCTGTCCGCGGGCAGCTCGGCCACCCGGCGGGCGAGGACCGCGATCCCGGCCTGGACCGGGGTCAGCGCGTTGCGGATCTCGTGCGCCACGAACCGTGCGGTCTGCGCGCCGCGAACCTGTTCGGCCTCGCGCAGCTGCTCTTCATAGTCGCGGAGCCGTCCCCGCATCCGCGCGAACGCGTTTCCCAGGATCTCCATCTCCGGAATCCGGGATCGGACCTCGAGCGTGGCCGTTTCGCCCGAGCCCAGGTCATCCATCGCACGGACGAGGGTCTCGACGGGGCGGGAGACGCCCCGCGAGATGTTGCGGGCGAGCCAGAGACCGATCGCGAGGGAGAGCACCAGTGCGAGCGCCGCGAGAATGGCGTTCCCCGCGCGCGTGATGCGGGTGAGGTCGAGGAAGCGCCGGTATTGGATCAATCCGTCGTTGGCCGCGTCGAAGTCATCGAAGAAGCCGCGTCCGAGAAAGGTGGCGAGGATCAGGCATCCCCGCGCCGTGGCGACGGTGTCGCCGGGCAGCTCCTGCCAGAGGTATGTCGGGACCGCCACCAGATCGCCGGTGCCGGTCCGCAGGGGCAGGGGACGCGCCCGCTGGGGGCCGAGGTTTCCGGCTTCGGGATCCGGCAAGCCGAGTGGCAGGGATGGGCGTTCGTCGAGACCCGCCTGCGCGAGCGGGTGCCAACCGTCGGCGGTTCGTTGCAGATAGAGCGCGAAGTCGACGGGGGGCTCTGTCAGTGCCGTGGCGAGCAGCGCCTGCAGGGGGGGCCCCCCTTCCGGAACCGCGCGGGCGAATTCCGGGGTCGTGGTGATCGTCTGTCCCAAGTCTTCGAGCTGCCGCTGGAGGCGGTCCATCGTCCGGCGATGACTGCGCAGCGAAGCTTCCAGAGCGTGCTCGACCGATGAGACGCTGCCCAACCGAGCCTGTTGTCGAAACTGGATCCAACCGACCAGGGCGACGATTCCCAGCGGGATCGCGCCCGCGAGTAAGAACAGAAGGAGCAGTCGATGGCTGAGCCGGAGGCGTGCCCTGCCTCCGTTCCCTCGGGGGTCTTGGCCGGATCGACTCAATCGGTCCTCCCTCGGAACGTCAGGATCGGGGCTCGGCTCCCGGCGCCGGCTCTCTCCAGCGGGTCGAGAGCTGACCGCAGGCGGCCAGGATGTCTTGTCCCTTGGACTGGCGCAGCGTCACCGCGGGAGCGAGCGGCTCGACGAGGCGCAGGAATCGCTGCACGCGTTCCGGCGGAGTGGGCCGGTACGGCGATGCCGGATGCGGGTTGTAGGTGATCAGATTGATCTTGCACCCGAGATCGCGGGCGAAGCCGCCCAGGCGGCGGGCATCGTCGTCGGCGTCGTTCACTCCGTCCAGGAGGACGTATTCGAGCGTGACGGGCATCCGGGTCCGCCGCTGATACGCCGCGAGCGCCTCGAACACTTCTCGGAACGGGTACTTGCGGTTGACCGGCATGAGCGCGTCACGCACCTCGTCCGTGGTTGCGCTGAGAGAGTAGGCGAGACGCGCGGAGACGTCCGACTCGGCCAAGCGGAGGATTTGTGGAATCAGGCCGACCGTCGATACCGTGATTCGCCGCCAGCCGATCCCCAATCCCTCGGGGTCCTGGAGAAGGCGGAGGCTCGCGATCACGTTCTCCACGTTCTGGAGGGGCTCGCCCATCCCCATGAAGACGATGTTGTGCACGGGCTCGCGGCCTTCCCCGACGAGCGCCCGCCGCAGCGCCATGACTTGCGAGACGATCTCGCGGACCGTGAGGTTGCGTCCCGGCCCCATGCGGGCCGTGGCGCAGAAGTCACAGCCGTAGGCGCAGCCAGCCTGTGACGAGATGCAGAACGTGACCCGGTCGGGCGTCCGGATCAGGACCGACTCGATCAGCCGTCCGTCGGGGAGTCGAAAGAGATACTTGTCCGCCTCGCCGTTCGCCGCCTTCTGGAGATCCGCGACTGGGTCCGGGGACAGGGAATATCGATCCGCGAACTCTTCGCGAAGGGGCTGCGGCAGGTCGGTCATCCGGGCGAAGTCCGTCTCTCCTCGGGCATAGAGCCAGTGCGCCACCTGGCGCGCCCGATAGGGGGGGAGGTTCGCCAGCGGTCCGGAGCGCCGCATCTCCGCGGACGTCGACCCCAGCAGCGGAATCCGCTCGGTCGGCGTCGGGCTTTCCGTTTGTGACGATGTCATCGGGCGCTTAGGATACCACACACAGCGACTTACACCGCCCGAGCGCGCGAGTGCCCGAGATCCGCACCGGCAACGGGACCGAGCGCCGATACCGCGATCGATCGCGAACGAGGAAGTCTTCGATGGCGCAGGACGAACCGCACCCGATCGGGAACCCCTTCGATTCCGTCGCCGCGGCGCGAGAGGACTTGCGCCGCGCGGCGGCGGCCTTCGGTGAGCCCCGTCGCTGCCGTCTCCTTACGGAGCTTCTGTCCGGTCCGCTCGCGGTGCACGAGCTCGTCGACCGGACGGGGTTTCGGCAGCCGCTCGTCAGCCACCACCTGGCCGTGCTCCGTCAGACGGGTCTGGTCCGTGATCAGGCCGAAGGGCGCCTGCGTCGCTACCGAATCGAGGATGCGCCGGTGGGTGGGGCGCGGGTGCTGCTGGACGCTCTCCGGGGTTGTTCGAATCCGAACGCAGTCGCGACGAATGGACCGGCGGAACGGAGAGATTCTGGATGGACCATGGGCTCCCGGATGCCGACCCCCGAGCCGGTGTTCGGATCCGGACTGGCTGCCGCCCCACGAGTGGGCGGTCCCACGCCCGGAACCGTGCGGGACGCGCGCCGGAGCGAGGCGGACCGTTCGGAATCGGAGTCCGTCCGCGCGTCAGGTCCGGAAGCGCCGCGGGCTGGCTCGTCGATCGAAGACTATCTTCTCTGAAGCGGTCCCCTCGCGAAGTGCTCGGCGCGATCCGATCCCGCAGACGCGTTCGAGCGGCGGTCGCGTCGTACTCGGCGAGCGGGTTTGACAGCTTTGAGTTGACGATGACGTGTCGCCTCTCTATCCTCTTGTGGTGGGAAACTGCCCGCTGCTGAAGGCACTCGGTCCCGCTGATGTAGGCTAGACGCACGAGACGTAACAACGCGCGGAGCCGTCTTGACCGCCTCAGCTAGGAGGATGACCGATGATGATTCGCGTTCCCCGCAGAGCGACTTCCAAACCGCTCTTCCTGATCTTGATTCTCCTCTGTGTCACCGCTTTCCCACTGAATGCCGCGCACGAAGTGGTGGTTCCGACCGGATCGACGACCACGACTTGGTCGCCAGCCGGTAGCGCCGCTGCCGATAGCTCCGGCAACGAATCGAGCGATCAGCACGAAGGCGATCCCATCGATATCGACCAAATCATCGAGATCCTGGTGACGTTCGCATCCGCCGTCCAGAGGTGGGGGCTTTAGCGTTCCGAGCGGAGAATGGAAGACCGCAAAGAAAGAACAAGACTCGAATTCGATCGTCGAACTGGACGTTCGAACGCCGGCTCGTCCGAGGCCGACTGGAACCGGTTGCTCGGCATCGGCGACGTGCACGCCGGGGCGGACAACACGGTTTCCGCACTCGAGTACTACGAACGGGCGCTGGCGCAAATCCAACGTGCCGGAGCGCCGGAATCGGTCACGATCGCGGTTGAGATCAAGATCGCGGACTGTCTCCGTCGCCGCGGCCGCCATGGCGAGGCGCGGACCCGCCTGCACGCGATGCTTCCGCGAGCCGAAGCCACCGGGGACGAAGTCCTGGCCGCGCGCGTCCGATCGAGGATCGGACAGGTGCACAACACGCTCTCCGACTACGAGACCGCACGCGAGTACGGATTGGAAGCCTACCGCGTGCTTCGAACCACGGATGCTCACGAGGAAGTCGGCAATCTCGAGGTCACGCTCGGTTCGATGTTCCATCTCCTGGGGGACGTCGCCCAGGCTCGCGAGTACTACGAGAATGCGCTTGCGACTTTCCGCCGGATCGATGACAGCGAAGGGATCGCCCGGACGCTCAACAACCTCGGTGTACTTCTGATCAAGACGCCGCGTTGGGGGGAGGCGCGAGAGTACTTCACGCGGGCCATCGCCGTCGCCGAAGAAGCCGGCAACTACGCGCGCCTCGCGCAGATCTGCCTGAACCTCGGGATTCTGTGCTACACGTGCGGACAGTGGGACCTGTCCGCCAAGCACCTCACGCGCGCGCTCGTGATTTCGAAGGAGACGCAGCCCACCTTGCGGGTTGTTCGGACGAACATCGCCCTCGGGATCCTCAAGCTGCGTCGGCGTGAGTTCGCGGCGGCCGGGGCGCACTTCCACCAGATTCTGGAAATCGCCCGGCGGAGTGGGTATCGGCGTGAAGAGGCACTGGCTTTGGAGTTCCTGGGCGAACGGGAACTGCGCCAGGGCGATCTCGCCGCGGCGGATGACTATCTCCAGCAGGCGTTGAAGATTTGCGGAGAGTCGCTCGCCGAAGGCGATGTCCTCTTCGAGGTCAAGACGCGTCTTGGTGAGATCGCGCTGTTGAGGAACGAGTCGGCCCGTGCCGCGGAGCTCGCCCAAAGTGCGCTCGAGCTCGCGCGCCGCTTCGATGATGGAGTGGAGGCCGGGCGCGCCCTTCGCATTCTTGGAGAAGCCGCGGCGGCCGAGCAACGGTTCGCTGATGCCGAGTCGTTTTTTGGTCAGTCGATCCAGACCCTGGTGGCGACTCCGGACGTGCTCTCGCTGGGGCTGGCTCGATTCGCCCAAGCGAAGTTCTGGGTGTTGCGGGGGGCGGAACGCGCCGCGGACGGCGTCCAACGGGATGACGAGCGCGAGGCGGTGGCTACGTTTGAAGAGCTGGTTGCCCGTTTCCTGGAGCTCCAACTTCCGGATCTTGCGGTGCGTGCGATCATCGAGCTGGCGCGGGCTCGCGCCACTTTCGGCGCTCTCGACGAAGCGCTCGCAGCGATCAGTCGTGGGCTTGCTCTGGCCGAGACCCACTCGGTGCCACAAGTCGTTCACCTGCTGGAAGGGCTACGGGCCGAGGTCGAAGAGCGGTGCGCGGACGAGAGCCTGACGCAATGGGAAGAGTTCCGGCTTCTGCAGGAAGTCGCGGGCTTCGGTTCCTCCGATCCCGGTGAGATGGTCGAGGCCTATCTCGGATTAGCCTGCGAGCGATCGCGCAGTGACCGAGCGGTGCTCGCGGTCCTGCACGGGGAACGGGAAATCGAAATCGAGTGTACGTTGGGATTCGGCGATGCTTTGCCCCGCCGGCCGGTGCTGGCGATGCTGTTCTCCGAGTTCGCCTCGGGTCGCAAGGTCCATGTGGTGAGCGAGCCCCGGTTCGACTCCCGATGGACTCCGTTCCAGTCCGCGGTCGCGGACGTGGCTTCGGCGGTCGCGATCCCGATCGTGCTCTCCGGGAACCAGCAGGGTCTGCTCTATGTCGACCGGTTGGAGAGCAACGCCAACGGGGCCTATCGGAACTCCGATCTGCGACTCTTGTCGTTCTTCGCGGGCGTGCTCGGCGTGTTCCTCTCCGTGCGCGAAGGCGAGCGGCGATCCCGTGCCAAGGCAAGCGCGCCGGGGCCGGCGGTCGACGATGCGTACACGCAGTTCATTACCTGCAACGACGAGCTCGGGCGTTCGCTGGGATTGCTCCGGAAGCTCGGCCACTCCGATGCGGGAGTGCTCATCACCGGCGAGACCGGCACGGGGAAGGGCCTGCTGGCCCGACTCGTGCACGAAGCGAGCGTGCGCGCGGCAGGGACGTTCGTTCCGGTGAACTGCGCGGCGCTTCCAGAATCGCTCTTGGAGAGCGAGCTTTTCGGCCACGTGCAGGGAGCGTTCACCGGCGCGGTCCGGGAGAAGCACGGTCTGTTCGAGGAAGCCGAAGGGGGCACGCTGTTCCTCGACGAGGTCGACAAGGCGCCGCTCGGCGTCCAAGCGAAACTGCTCCACGTGCTCGACAAGCACGAGATCCGGCCCGTCGGTGCCACCCGTTGGAAGTCCGTAGACGTGCGCGTCATCTGTGCCACGAACGCGGATCTGCGCGCGGCCATCGAATCCGGCGCATTCCTCGAGGACCTCTACTACCGACTCAATGATTTCCAGGTGAACATCCCGCCGCTCCGGCAACGTCCCGAGGACATCCCGCTGCTGGTGCGTCACTTCTATCAGCGTTTCCTGGCCGAGCTGGGCCGGCAGAACGTCACGCTGACGCGAGACACGCTGCAGGCGCTGACCGACCATGATTGGCGCGGAAACGTCCGGGAGCTGGAGAAGGTCGTGAAGCGGATGCTCGTGCTGGCGGAGGATGGGGACGTCCTCGGTCCGGACGTGCTTCCGCGCGAGGTCCTCGCCCCGACGACCGAGTTCTCGCGGCCGCGCGGAACGCTCCGCACCGAGGTCCAGCGGCTGGAAGCGCAGATCATCGGTGAGGCGATGCGTGCCTGCCAGGGCAACAAGTCGGAGGTCGCCCGCCAACTCCGGGTCAGCTATCCGTGCCTGCTCGCCAAGATCAAGCAGTACAATCTCGAGCCCCGGCGGCGCGGACGGCGCTCGTCGTCCCGGCGCGTCTCCCTCAACGGGCACTGAGACCCCTTAGATCAATTCTCTTTGGCAAACTCATTGCCATGTCCAACTGTTTGATTGGCAATGAGTAAGCGTCTTCTGTCAGTAGACGTATCAATCTATTTGCTACATGGATACCTCGGTCTCTCTCCGATCCGTCCACGGATCGATTCCATCGCGAACGTAAATCGTTTTCCAGTAACAATTTAGTGGTGTGGGGCGGCACGGTCGGAAAGATGTGCCGCTTGGCACGACTCTGGCACTATGTACTGTCGGAGGGGGGACCTCCAGAAGTCCAGTCTCCAGGCCACGCGGCCTACCCAAGTCCAGCAGCGGGTAGTTTCAGTCGTCGGACGTAACGGTCGAGTGGTCTGGAGCGCTGGTCTCAACCGCCGGTCAGCACACCGGCAACGTTCAGCAGATTAGGCAGCACAGCCCTCTCGGTTGGAAGCGACGAGCTCGCGCGAGCGGGCTCGTCGTGTGCTGTTTCGAAGCGCGGGCCGCTGCTGCGCCTCGTGATCGTTCCCCGACGCCGCCGACCTCACAACCTCTCGATCACCCGCGTTGCGACACGGCACGTCTACCCGTCACCGATCTCGGCCCGTTGTTTGGCGATCTGTTGCCGAGCCGTCACACTCCGTGGCGATGTCCGCTCGACCCCGTGACCGAGAAGCAACGGGGGCGCGAGCCCGGCGGTCGCTCCGGAAGAAAATGCAGGGTCACCTCGCCCACCGCACTCACCGGCGCATCTCCAACCGCCCGAGCCACTTCGAACCGAGCCGGACGCCCGGTCCACCGCTCCCGACGACTGCGGCGCGATGGGCGGGCCCCGCCTCGGCACGCGGGATGCGTTGCTCTGACCTGCGCGCGGTTCGGCGCGATGGAGGTACGGCGATGCAGCACGAAACGATGACGAGGGCGCACCACCGGCGGCAGTCAACCGATCGGATGCGATCCCCGCGCAGGGTGTGGAACCAGGGCATGTGGCTCGCTCTGTGCCTGCTTCCTGCGGTGGCCCTCACCGGTTGCGATCCCGAAGACGCATGCTGCTATGAGCCGGACCATCACGCGCCGGCCGCACCGCGCGGTCTCTACACGATCACGCAGGACGAGCGGGTCGAGCTCCTCTGGTACCCGAACGGCGAATCCGATCTCGACGGATACCGGATCTATCGCAACGATCGAC
>JAGQHR010001065.1 GCA_020431745.1 Candidatus Eiseniibacteriota bacterium | reverse complement strand
AATGCCTCTTCCTCGCGCACGACGGAGACATCGGCTTCGGCCACCGCGAGGAGTCGCGCGCGAACCGAGCCGCCGGGGTCCGCGTGGCGGAAGCGTTCGACTGCCCGACGCGCTCCTTCCTCGACGACGGCCCCGAAGAGGTCCTGCTTACTCTCGAAGTAATTGTAGACAGTGCCCTTGGCAAGACCGGCGTCCAGGGAGATCGCGTCGATCCGGGCGCCCTCGAAGCCGGCCTCCCCGAAGTGACGCGCGGCGGTCTCGATCAGCCGCTCGCGAACGATCTGCTGCATGTCCTTCGATAGGCGCGCCATCATCATCCCCAATATGACCTAAGACCCATTATCTGGGTCAGCGGTCATATTACAGGAAAGTCGCGAGCGGGTTCCCGATCGTCTTTCCGACCTGCAGAATCTGCGACGTGAGCGGGCAGGCCATCCTGCCCGGTCACACGCGGCCGAGGGGGGAGTCAGCGGATCAGCATGAGCTTGCGGCTGCGCGAGATCTCCCCGGCTTCGAGACGGTAGAGATAGACACCGGCCGCGGAGGGGCGGCCCCTTTCGTCCCGGGCATCCCACGTCACCGAGTGATACCCGGCGCTCCCGGCTCCCTCGAACAGGGTGCGCACTCGACGGCCTTGCAGGTCGAACACCGCCAAGGACACCCGCTCCACATTGGTGGGAAGCGCAAAGAGGATCGAGCAACCCGAAGACATCGGATTGGGAAGGGCCGGAAGCAAGGCCACTCCTCGGGGGACGGACGGCAAGTCGGCGGCCGAGGTTTCGTTTCCTTCTTCCACGTCGATCGACTGGTCCACCGGAATCCCGTCCGTGAGGAGTTGGACCAGACCGCTCGGCCAGCGGATCTCGAGCGAATCGACGAAGCTACTGGCGCCGAGCCCGAATTCCACGGTGGAGCTTCCCTGCGAGTTGAATCCCGATCCTCCGGTGACCTCTCTCAACTGTTCCTGAGAATCGGCCCAGACCCTCACCTGCGCGCCCACGCCCGTGGTGTTCGACTCGATCCCGAGCAGGTCGAGCTGGAGCCAATGATTCGCTCCCAGTGGCGCTCCGACGCTTTGGTTTTCATAGAGCTTGTTGGGCTGGCGATCGTTGGCCAGATAGAGATCGAGGTCGCCGTCTCCGTCGTAGTCCGCCCAGGCACACGCGCGACCGTTGTCCGTGTTGGCCAGGACGCTCCCGGTGACGTCGGTCCAGGTCGTGTTGTGCCCGCTATCGGTGCGGTAGAGATGGTTGGCCCCGAAGCCGGCGACGAACAGATCCTGATCGCCGTCGTTGTCGTAGTCCCCCCAGGCAGCCCCGACGTCGACTGCGCCGCCGCGCAGGATCGTCGCGGTCTCTTCCTCGACGAACGTGCCGTTGTCGTTTCGCAGGAGTCTGTTCGGTCCATCGCTGAGAACGACATAGAGATCCAAGTCCGAGTCGTTGTCGTAGTCCGCCCAGGCGGCGCTCTGGGCACCGCCGACTTGATCCAATGGTCCCGTCGTAACGTCGACGAATACGGCTCCGCCATCGTTGCGAAGCAGCTTGTTCGGCGCCCCACTGTTCGATAGGTAGACGTCCGCGTCGCCGTCGTTGT
>JAGQHR010001064.1 GCA_020431745.1 Candidatus Eiseniibacteriota bacterium | reverse complement strand
CAGATAGCCGCCCGAGTTGCCGCGGAGGTCCAGGATCAGCTGCTTGAGCCCCTGGTCCTGCAGCTTCTCGACCGCCTGGGCCAGCTCGTCGCTGGTGGTCGCGCTGAACCGGGTCATCCGGACGTAGCCGACGTCGTCGCTGAGCATGAAGGCGTACGGCACGGAGAAGATGGGGATCTCGTCGCGGACGATATCGAACTCCAGCAGGTCCGGGACGCCCTCGCGCCGGATCGAGACGTGCACCGTGGTGCCACGGGGGCCGCGCAGGGTGTCGAAGACCTCCTCGCGGGTGATCCCCTCCGCGGACTCGCCCTCGATCTTCTCGATGATGTCGCCGGAGCGGATGCCGAGCTCCCAGGAGGGGGATCCCTCGATGGGGGAGATCACGGTCAGCTTCCCGTCCACGATGTCGAACGAGACGCCGATGCCGTAATAGGTGCCGCGGTTGCGCTCCTGCATCTTCGTGAACCGGTCCGGATCGAGGTAGGTGCTGTGAGGATCGAGCTCCTCGAGCATCCCCACGATGGCGCCGTCGATGAGCTTTTCGCCGTCCACCTCGTCCACGTAGTTCTCGTTGATGAACGACAGGACCTGGGAAAACACGCCGAGCTGGGTGTAGATGTTCTTTCCGTAGGCGAGGACGTTCCCGAAGAAGACGAATCCGGTGAGAACGCCCACGATGGCCAGGGAGGTGGTCGCCGTGTAGAAAACCCGCTTCCCGCTCATTTCCTCTCCTTATGAGTTCCAGTTCAGCCCGGCTGTTGGACAGGGGTCAACGCGATGGTACACCCTCGGATGCCACGAGTTCGGCCGATTTTTCCGAGTCGGAGATCTCCCCCGACGCCCGGTTTCGATCTCGTCCCCGAACCCGACCCGAGCCCGCGATCCCGATCGCGATCCCTCGCGCGGGACGCCGAATCGGGCTCGTACGCGCGAGTCCGGCGTACGAATTGCTCAACTCGTCCGATACCAGTATCGTCACCCGAACGCGTGCTCCGAAGCGGTGGTGTCGCTCGAACGCACGGGATTCGAGCGCGCAGCAATCCGGCCATGCAAGTGGGACGGTGGATCGGGGGGAGCCCGTTCAGAGGCTCCTACGGAGAGGGACGAGGCAGGTTGCGGTGAAGATCTTTCTGACCGGCGGGACGGGATACTTGGGAACGGCTCTGCTCGCCGGCCTTCTCGAAGCGGGCCACGAGGTGTCCGTGCTGACGCGGAATCCGCGGGACGAGGGGGGGGATGCACGTCTCCGTTGGATCGCCGGCGACCTCCTCGACGGGCCACCCGATCCCGCCATCCTCCATCAGCACAGCGTCGTCCTCCACGCCGCCGCGATGGTGAAGACCTGGGCGCGCGACCGTTCGACTTTCGACCGCGTCAATATCGAGGCCTACGATCGCCTCCTGGCCGATTGCTACCGGTTGGGGGTCACCAAGGTCATCCACACCTCGAGCTTTCTCAGCATCGGCCCGTCTCCGACCGCCGCACCGATCGGGGAAAACGATCGCAAGCCCCGCAGGCGCTACTACACGGACTACGAACGGACGAAACACCTCGCGGACGACGTCACGGAGACCTGGTCCGCCAAGGGGCTGCCCAT
>JAGQHR010001063.1 GCA_020431745.1 Candidatus Eiseniibacteriota bacterium | reverse complement strand
CTGGACGTCCTGGGGGTCTTTTCCCTCACCGGCCTCGTCTACGCGATCCGGGAGGCGGTGACGATCCCCCTCAAGCTCGCGCGGCAATCCCTGGACATCTATACGGGGCCGGCCGCGCTGCTCAGTCCCGACGTCGGCCTGATCTTCAAGATCGCGCAGATGCTCGACCTCTTCGACCTCTATCGCATGTTCCTCGTGATCGTGGGACTCGCGGTCGTGGGCCACGTCAGTACGAAGCGTTCGGCAGGCGTCGTGCTCGCGTTCTGGGGCCTCTGGGTCGTGATCCAGATCGGGTACTACCTGTCGCCGTTGGGCGCTCTCTCGCGCTGACCGTCGGCGATGGTGGGCGCGGGCATCAGCGACGGTCTAGGCGTTGGCGAGGAGCTGCAGAAAGAGATCCTGCAGCAGTCGCTGCTCGTCGTTGTCCTGGACCACGACCTGAACGAGCTTCACGGGAATGCCCCGTTCCATCACGCGCAGGAATCCGGTCAGCATTTCGCGGGCGGCATCGGGTCGAGCGGCGTGGGTGCCCCGGTAGAAGGGATGGACGACCAGTTCGTCGAGCTTCATCTTGACCGCGCGCTCGAGAAGGGCCACCGCGGCCTTCTCGCCGACTCCGGTCTGCCACTGGAGATCCTGGCCCGTGACCACCGCGTGCAGCAGATGATCGTAGCCGGTTCCGGCCCCGCTCGACGCGACGACCTCACCCGGTTCGACCGGGCCGAGGCGCACCGCGTCCAGCTCGAACTCTTTTCCGAGTTGCTTCTTCAGCTCCATCCCCGGTCCGGAGATCATCCAGAGGTGATCGTTGGCCGGAATCACCAGTGCGCGTCCCGTCTTGGGCAGCTTCGATTCCGGCAGCCAGGCCAGCCGGCTCTTGACGACGTGAAAGCTCATCGACTCCTCGATTGGAAGGTGCCATGACCGAAACTTGGATGGCTCGCGCGCTCCTGGCCGGCACGTTGCTGCTGCTCGGTTTCCTGCTCTACCCGGTGCTCGGTCTGGCGCCGCTCTTCGCGATCGCGTTCATTCTCTGGTATCCGACCCGTCACGGTTCGGATGGGCGCGCGGTTTTCGCGGTCGTCGCGTTTCTCTTCGTGGCCTGGATTCTCCACCAGGTCCGCTGGGTTGTCTATCCCCTGCTCGCGGCCATGCTCATCGCCTACTGGCTGGACCCGCTGGTCGACCGATTGGAACGATGGAAGCTGCCCCGCGCGCTGGGAGCCCTCATCGCGCTGCTCCCGATCGCGATCTTCCTCGCGGTGGCTGCGCTCGTCCTCATCCCGACCCTCGTCAACCAGCTCGAGGAGATCACGACCAAGGTGCCCGACGCGATCGCGGCGATCCAGAGCCAGCTCGAACCCCTGCGGTCCCGCCTCGAGCTCCTCTCCCGCGGGGGGCAAATGCCGGATTGGGTGCAGAAGGGTCTCGAGCACGTGGGGTCGCTCCTCAAAGCAGCGATCGCCGGCATGAGCGGTCTGGGCAAGGGAGTCGGCAAGGCCATCCAGCTGCTGGGAATGCTCGCGCTGGTGCCGGTCCTGGCGTTTTATCTTCTGGTCGATTGGGACCGGATCCGCGACGGACTCGTGGGACTGGTCCCC
>JAGQHR010001062.1 GCA_020431745.1 Candidatus Eiseniibacteriota bacterium | reverse complement strand
GGACGTAGTTGCGGAAGCCATCCGCGGTGGGTTCGAGCGGCTCGAACGACTCGGCGTCGGTCCATTCCGCAGACGCGTCCATCCGACCGGGAGTGAACGGCACCTGCAGGTCGTGACCGGCGGCCTGGGCCGCTTTCTCGACGGCGGCGCATCCACCCAGCACGATGAGATCCGCGAGCGAGACCTTCTTTCCGCCGGACTGGGCCGCGTTGAACTCGCGCTGCACGCCTTCCAACGTCTGCAACACCTTCGCGAGCTGCGCCGGCCGATTCACCTCCCAGTTCTTCTGCGGAGCGAGACGGATCCGGGCGCCGTTCGCACCGCCGCGCTTGTCGGATCCGCGGAACGCCGAGGCCGAGGCCCAGGCCGTCGAGACCAGCTCGGCGACGGAGAGACCCGCGGAGAGGATCATCTTCTTGAGCGATGCGATGTCCTGTGCGTCGACCAGCGGATGATCGACCGCGGGGATCGGGTCCTGCCAGAGGAGATCCTCCGCCGGCACTTCGGAACCGAGGTACCGCGCCTTGGGACCCATGTCGCGGTGCGTCAACTTGAACCAGGCCCGCGCGAAGGCATCGGCGAACTCGTCCGGATGCTCCAGGAATCGCCGGGAGATCTTCTCGTAGGCAGGATCGAAGCGCAGGGAGAGGTCCGTCGTGAGCATCGACGGTGCGATCCGCTTCGATGCGTCATGCGCATGGGGGACCGTCCCGGCCCCGCTGTCGCCCTTCGGCTTCCATTGATGGGCGCCGGCGGGACTCTTGGTGAGCTCCCACTCGTAGCCGAAGAGGTTCTCGAAGAAGTTATTGCTCCACTTGGTCGGTGTCGTGGTCCAGGTGACCTCGAGGCCGCTCGTGATGGTGTCGCCGCCCTTGCCGCTGCCGGCGGCGTTCTTCCACCCGAGGCCCTGCGCCTCGATCGGTGCGGCCTCCGGCTCCGGCCCCACGTTCTCCGCGCCGACGGCACCGTGGCTCTTGCCGAAGGTGTGACCGCCGGCGATGAGCGCGACCGTCTCTTCGTCGTTCATGGCCATGCGCGCGAAGGTCTCGCGGATGTCCCGGGCCGCGGCGATCGGATCCGGGTTGCCGTTCGGGCCCTCGGGGTTCACGTAGATGAGACCCATCTGTACGGCGGCGAGCGGGTTTTCGAGATCGCGATCACCGGAGTACCGCTCGTCATCGAGCCAGGTGGATTCCGAGCCCCAGTAGACGTCCTGGTCCGGCTCCCACACGTCTTCGCGGCCTCCTCCGAATCCGAACGTTTGGAATCCCATGGTTTCGAGCGCGACGTTGCCGGTCAGGATCATGAGGTCGGCCCAGGAGAGCCGGCGTCCGTACTTCTGCTTGATCGGCCAGAGCAAACGGCGCGCCTTGTCGAGGCTCACGTTGTCGGGCCAGCTGTTGACCGGTGCGAAGCGCTGTTGCCCACGGCCGCCGCCGCCGCGGCCGTCGCTGATGCGATAGGTTCCCGCGCTGTGCCACGCCATGCGGATGAAGAGGGGACCGTAGTGGCCGAAGTCCGCCGGCCACCAGTCCTGCGACTCGGTCATCCGTGCTGCGATGTCCTTCTTCACCGCCGCCAGATCGAGGCTTTGGAACGCCG
>JAGQHR010001061.1 GCA_020431745.1 Candidatus Eiseniibacteriota bacterium | reverse complement strand
CCAGGTCAACGGATGCCAGTTCGACGCGTGGAAGGTCGTGAAGGCCCAGATCAGTCCGGACCAACGCAGCCCGCGGGACACTTCAGGATTGCTCGAGAGATAGACATCGTCGTCGAAGCGCACGAAGTCGTGGTGGGCAACCTGGCCGTAGATCGCGAACACCACGGCCGTGAGCGCCAGGCAGATCCCCACGCAGTGGATCGAGACGGCTCGCTTCTCGGGGGACCTCATGCCGGGCCTCGTCACCTCCTCGGGCTTCCGACCGAACGGGAACCGTCGTTTCGCGGTCCCGCCAGAGTAGCGCGAATCCGCCGCGAACGTTCGATTCTCCCGATGGGCTCGTTTCTGAAACGATTTCGTGACAACACAGATATGATTTATTACCATGGTCTATAGTGGACCGGATCCGGTTGGGGCCAACCGATCCCCCCGCGCGCCGGCCGGGTCGCGCACGAGACCATCCAAGGAAAAGCAGCGCAACAGGATAGCCATGTCCGTCGAATCTTCCAGCCCGGTCGCTCCGGTCACCTTCGAGGATGACGTCGCCCGGCGAGTGCCCGCGATCCAGGACCTTTTCTCCCAGTTGATCGAGCACTACTGCGGGACGGGCGATGCCCCCGTGAGCGCGATCTGCGAGCGGATCGGGCTGCACCGAAAGCTCGCCTGGCAGCTGCGCAGCGCCGCGTACGCTCCCGATCCTTTTCAGGCGGTGCGCTTCATGCCGACCCGGGCCGGCCTGGACACCGTGATCGGCGCGATGCAGAAGCTGGGGTCGGCCGACGGCTGGACCCTCCGCCTCCGCCAGGCGGCCGACGCACTGGATGCCCTCGTCGAGGCGCACGCCGGCGACCGAACCAACCTGGAGATGCTGGTCGACGCGTGGGCTCCGCAGCCGGACCAGACGAAGTGGCGCGAGAAGGCGTTCCTCGGGAACTGCTTCATCTGGGGCGCGCAGACCAAGGCTCAGCTCTCGATCAGCGTGCTGCGGGAATCCAAGACACGTCCCGGATGGATCGACATCGCGCAGATCCGCGGGCTGGTCGGTCTCCGCCGCATGCGACCGAACGTCCACTGGCTCGTCAACCAATCGATCGTGATCGACGACCGGGCCGACGTGTCGGTGGAACTCCGGCGTGAGCCGCTGGACGAGGCGGCCGCCGAGGCGATGGGTGGCGTGCCGATCCTGCCGGCCTTCTGTTCGAGTCCGTTGCCCCGGCTGCGGCGCCGTCCCGTGGAGAACGGTCTGATCAACGACGAGCTCCTGCCCGCTCCCGTCGGATCGCAAGGACAGCAGCACATCGTCACGGGAGAGGTGATCCGCAATCTCGCACCGGCCCACGCGACGCATCAGAACAAGCGCGCCCACTTCGGAGCGGTCTCGCGAACGCCGAGCGAGCTCTTCCTCCTCGATCATTTCGTCCATCGGGATCTTTTTCCCGGCGTGGAACGCGAGCTCTGCGTCTTCGGAGAGCTCAACTCGCCGGTCACACAAGACGACGATGATCTGCTCCCGGTCTCCGAGCAGATCGAATCGCTCGGAACCGGGCTGGGCTCGGCCCGGACCCCGGACGTGCCCCGCTATCCGGAGCTCCTGCGCTGGATCTTC
>JAGQHR010001060.1 GCA_020431745.1 Candidatus Eiseniibacteriota bacterium | reverse complement strand
GTGAGACGGAAGTGATCGGCTCCCTCGACCTGACCGCTCGGCGGGATCGTGCCCACGCTGGCCGACGCGTCCTCCAGTAGGAGATAAGGATCGTCGACGGAAAGATGGGCCGTCACCCCGGTCGCCGGCACCAACACGCCCGGATTGCCGACGACGACGGAGAGATCGACGGTCTCGCCCGGATCGAGTGCCCCGTTGCCCCCGTCGAGCACGTTGACGGAAACCAGGTCCAGCCAGGCGCCCGCCACCTGACAGAGGTAGAGATTGGAGTGCAGGTTCTCCGCGATCAGTCCGTCCCGCTCCGACTCGGCCGGCCAGAATCCGCTCCCACCGATCTCGGTGGTGAACCCGAAGATCTTCGGATGGAGATCGTCCCGACCGTAGCCCCAGTCGAAGGCCGCGCCGTTCACGTTGTAGAGCACCTCGGTGGGCTGGCCCGTCTGGTAACCGCTGTCACGCGCCATCTCCGCCGCCATCACGCGGAAGGTCGCGTCGTCCGGCGTGTGCGCGGAGGTGTATCCCCAGGGGAACAGCACGAGCGCGGCCACGCTGTGATAGGACTGCCAGCACACGAACTCGTGCGCATCGATGAAGTTCGTGAGCGCCTGGATCTCCTGCTCGGAATTGGGCGATGGTCCACGGAAGACGTCGCTGCAGGGATCGGTCGAGGAGCCGGTTCCGACCCACTCGAAGTCGTAGTTCCGGTTGAGGTCGACGCCGCGGCAGCTGCTGCCCTGATTGACCTTGCGGTTCTTCCGCCACATCCCGCCGCCGGCGGGATTGGTGGTCTCGTTGTAGACGATGCCGTCCGGATTGACGATCGGCACGAACCAGATCTCGCGCGAATCGACCAGCTGCGTCACCACCGGATCGATCCCGTAGTTCTCGCAGAGGTAGCGGCAGAAGCTGAGGTTCATCTCGACGGTCATGATCTCGCGCGCGTGGTGCACGCCGTCGAAGAGGATCTCCCCTTCGTTCTCGTCGACGTTCGGATTGTCCGAGACTTTGATCGAGAGGATTTCCCGGCCTTCGTCGGTGGTCCCGATCGAGGCGGGTGCAGTCGTGATGTTCGGGAACTCCGCGTGGATCGCGTTCAGCTCGTCGGTCGTCTCGCTGTACGTATGGAAGATCCCGAAATTGCCGCCGCCCCGATGTTCCCCCTGGCTCATCCGCGCGGAATAGAACGCCTCCAGGTCGTCGATCAGGACCTCGAAATCGATGCCCATTCCGCGGAGCTGATCACTGGTTTCCTCGGTGGAAAGGAACAGCACCGCCCCGTCGTCGTCTCCCATCACCTCCAGCTCGCTGCCGGGCAGGAAGTCCCGGAGCTGCTGCGGGAGCGGGGTCGCGATACGGATCTCTTGGTAGCGTGCGAAGGCCGGAACGGCCGAGAGGAGTCCGCCCACGCAGGTCAAGGCGAGCAGGGCGGTCCCCAGACGAAACGGTCGGAACATGACGATTCCCCTTTGGTCATGAGCCATCCATGAGTGGAGATGGAGGCGCGCCTCCATCGGGCGGAGCTGCCGAGCAGTCCCGCGAGCTTGCCGCGCCTACGAGTCTACCTGGGGGGCCGGCTCCGGAACCACCTGCGCTTCCCCGAAATCCCGGA
>JAGQHR010001059.1 GCA_020431745.1 Candidatus Eiseniibacteriota bacterium | reverse complement strand
TCAGGGTGAAACCCTGCTGGTTCTTCCGCAACATCCGAAACCTCCTCATTGGTGGGATCGCGTTTCGCTGCTCGTTCCCGAGGAGTGCTCCCGGGGACTCCCCCTATGGGCACTGCCTCTGGTTTCCTCTACCTCTCGGGAAGTGGCTCTGCACTTCGACGGGAATGGTCGTAAGGTCCGTGCCATGAATGCCGTCGGAGATTCGATGATTCTGTAAGTGCCACTGGCACGGCCGCTTGACGATCGGCCCGAGTTCGGTGCCACCCTCCGTGGAGGGCATTTCGCGTTGCGTGTTGCAGTGCGGAATCGAAGCCTGCAACGTGCGGGAAGCGATGACCAGACCCGGGAGATCGCCCCATGCTCCCCTGGGGCCTCGGCCCCGGACGTTTTCAACGTCGACTCGCGATCAAAAAAGAAGAGCGCCCCGAGCCGCAAGACCCGGGGCGCTCTTCGAAGGGGAACGGCGCGTGATCAGGCGGCGGCTTCGGACGGCTCTCCGTCCTCCGACTCACCCTTGACCGCGATTCCATACGACAGGAGCTTTCGGTAGAGCGTCGAAGGATTGATCCCGAGAATCTCGCTCGTCCGCTTCTTCTGCCAGCCGGTGTACTGCAGCACCTTGAGGATGTACTCGCGCTCCAGCTCTTCCAGCGTCACGCACGGAGTATCGATGACCAGGCTGCCCTTGCGGCTGGGCCCGCTCACTACGTTGTCCGGGAGATCCTTGACCGCGAGCGGCCCGCCCTCGTTGAGGATGACCGCGCGTTCCATGACGTTTTCCAGCTCACGGACGTTGCCGGGCCAGTCATAGCGCGAGAGCGCGTCCATCGCCTCCCGCGAAACGGTGTGCGTGGTTCCGGTCGAGAAACGCTTGAGGAAGTGCTCGACGAGGAGCGGGATGTCCTCCCGGCGATGCCGCAACGGCGGCAGGTGGATCGGGATCACGTTGAGGCGATAGAAAAGATCGGTCCGGAACGTGCCCTCGGTCATCATCCGCTCGAGATCGGCGTTGGTGGCCGCGATCAGGCGGACGTTGATCTTGATCGGCTTGGTGCCGCCGACGGGGATGATCTCGCGCTCCTGCAGCGCGCGGAGGAGCTTGACCTGGGTCGCCGGCGCCATCTCCCCCACTTCGTCCAGGAAGAAGGTCCCGTTCTCGGAGACCGTGAACAGGCCCTGCTGGTCCTTGATCGCACCGGTGAACGATCCCCGGATGTGCCCGAAGAGGTTCGATTCCAGGAGCTCTTTGGGCAGAGCGCCGCAGTTGATGGAGACGAACGGTCCGTTGCACCGATGGCTGCGGTAATGGATCTCCCGCGCAATGAGCTCTTTTCCGGTGCCGCTCTCGCCGTAGATCAGAATCGTGGAGTCGGTCTGTGCGACCTTGTCGACCATCGCGAAGACCTTCTGCATCGAGTCGGCCTTGCCGATGATCCGTCGCTCGGTGTGCGAGCGCTTGAGCTGCGACTTGAGGAGCTGGTTCTCCGACTGGATGCGGCGCATCGAGAGGGCGTTCTTGATGACGAGGACGATCTCGTCGTTCTTCGCCTTCTTTTCCAGATACTGGTAGGCGCCCTTCTCCATGGCCTCGACGGCCGAGGCATCGGAAGCG
>JAGQHR010001058.1 GCA_020431745.1 Candidatus Eiseniibacteriota bacterium | reverse complement strand
CCGTGAACGTCACCCGGTAGGTGAGCGGATCGGAGTCCTGCGCGTCGGTCACGATCGCCCGGCCGACCCCGCAATCGGAGTTGATCTGCACCGGGGTCGTACCGCCCCCATCGTGGATCTCGACCACGGTCTCCGCGAACGTGTTCAGGAGCTTGTAGATCCCGGTGAACACGATGGCGGACTGGAAGATCGAGTCCGCGTCGAGCACGCCGTTGTCCTGGGGAGTGACCGGTCCGCGCTGGTCGTCGCACGCGGGAGCGGCCAGGAGCACGAGGGCCGAAAAGAGGAACGGTCCCAGGGCGCGGCGGACTCGATTCATGGGAGGACTCCAGGTTCGCGAAGTTTCGACGCACGCGTGCAGTCCATCATCCTTAGCAAAAGGGCGCGGAGATGTCCAGTCGGGCGGAACCGACGTGATTGCAAGGGCTTGGGGGGGGTGGCTGCGCCTCGAGCCGGTCGGGGCCAGCCAGACCGCGCGGCGCCGGTCGACAGCCCACCCGGCGGTTCGTAGATTGATGGCCGGCGCGGGGCTCCGCAGGGGAGGCCGGCGGTGTCTCGCTCGGGAACGTCGGGCGGTGCTTCTTCGGGGAGGTCGCCATGTCGCTTCGCATGATCGCCCGGCTCGGGAATCCCGTGCTCCTGCGACCGGCCGACCCCATCGATCCGGATCTCGTCGGGGCGAAGGACTTCCAACGCCTCGTGGACGACATGATCGAAACGATGATGGAAGCGCCCGGTGTCGGGCTCGCGGCACCGCAAGTCCACGAGTCGATTCGTCTGTTCGTGATGGACCCCGGCGACCGTGACGACTCCGACGTCGGGCTCGAAATCCTCGTCAACCCCCGACTGTCCGTCCCGGAGGACGGCGACTACCTGTCGCTTTGGGAAGGGTGCCTCTCCATCCCGGGCCTTCGCGGAGAGACGCTGCGTCACGCCGCGGTGGACGTCGACTACCTGGACCGCAACGGGGAGCCGCGACGTCGCCGCTTCGAGGGCTTTGCGGCGGCGGTCGTGCAGCACGAGTATGACCACCTGGATGGGGTGCTGTTCCTGAAGCGGATGCCGGACCTCTCGCTTCTCGCGTTCGACGATCAGTACGCCCGTTGGTTCCAGGATTGTGGTTCGTAATCTGTGTTTGGCCCGGATCTTTCAAGGATCCGGGACATGTCATCCGATGTCTCTGCCCTTCGGCCGCCGTTCTGCCCCAACTCGGGCTGTCCAAATCATTGGGCCAGATCCACTTGGGCCTACCGGAAGATCGGCTTCTCGTCGCCCGATCGTCGCGGGTGTAGACACCAGAGGTATCAATGCAAGTTCTGTCGGCGCGCCTTCAGTTTACAGTCGTTCCGTTCTACCTACTGGATGAAGCGACCGGACCTGCTCATTCCTGTATTCCTGCGGCTCGTGGCGTGCTCGGGCTACCGCCAGATCGCGAGAGAGTTCCGCGTTTCCCACACCACCATCATGCGCATTGCCGAGAGGCTGGGTCGGCATTGCTTGCTCTACCAGTGGCATCACGTGAGTGATCTGGAGATGTCTGAGGCCATCGTGATTGACGGCTTCGAGAGCTTTGCCCACTCACAGTTCTACCCCTGCCATCTGAACCTCGCCGTCGGGTCC
>JAGQHR010001057.1 GCA_020431745.1 Candidatus Eiseniibacteriota bacterium | reverse complement strand
GGTAGCGGGACTCGACGCGGGGTTCATGACTCCCCTTCCTCGGAGGTTTCGGAGGGCGGCACCAGGTCGTCCAGCATCTGGCTGATGCGTACGCTCGCTTCGATCCCATGATCTTCCTGGAAGTGGAGCTCGGGAGTCCGTCGAAGATGGAGCCGTCGGCCGAGCTCCGTGCGGAGGAACGGGCCTGCCTTCTGCAAAGCCTGGAACGTGGCCTGCTGCGCCTTCTCATCACCCAGCGAGGAGACGTAGACCTTGGCGTGGGCGAAGTCTCCTGCGACCTCGACGCGGATCACGCTGACCCAGGCCAAACGCGGGTCGTGAGCCCGCTGCTGGAGGATGTCGCTCAGCTCACGCCGGATCTCTTCCTGCACGCGCTCGATTCGATTACCGGCCATCGCCGCCCCCCGACCACTCGTCCCCGATGCCGAGGGTTCCTCCCTCCAGTCGATCGATCCGTCGATGGACGTCCACCACCACCACGCGCATGTCCTGTTCGATCTCGCGTCGGATCGCTGCCAAGGCATTTCCTCCCTCTTCCGGACCAGACACGACGAGCGCCACGCCGAGGGCGGCCCGCTGCCAGAGATCCTGATGGTCGACCTCGGCGATCGAACAGTGGAACCGATGGCTGAGCCGATCCTTCAAGCGGTTCAGGATCGATCGTTTCTCCTTGAGGGACTGACTTTGTGGAATCAGGATCTCGAGACGGCCGACCGCGTAGAACACCGCGGAAGCTCCTCCCCGGACTCGATCGACTAAACCGGAAGCACCCGGCTCAGTCGATCCGCCGCGCGACTTCGGCGACGGTGTAGGCCTCGATGACGTCGCCTTCCTTGAGATCCTCGAAGTTCTCGATTCCGATTCCGCATTCGAAGCCGGTGGCGACCTCGCGGACATCGTCCTTGACGCGTTTGAGCGAGGAGATGGATCCGTCGTGAACCACCTCGACGCCGCGGTAGACCCGAGCGCGATCGGTACGGTGGATCTTTCCCGATACGACCATGCAACCGGCGATGGTCCCGACCTTGGTGATGTCGAAGACCTGACGAACTTCCGCCGAACCGCTCGGTTTTTCCACCTTCTCCGGCGAGAGCAGGCCGCTCATGGCATCCTTGATTTCCTGCTCGACGTCGTAGATGACGCGGTAGAGCCGGATTTCCACGTCCTCGCTGAGGGCGAGCTGATGGGCTCGGGCATCGGCCCTCGTATGGAATCCCACGATGATGGCCTTGGAAGCCATCGCGAGCTGGACGTCCGACTCGTTGATGAGACCGACTCCGGAATGGATGACCTGGACCTTGACCTCGCTGGTGCTGAGCGACTCCAACTTGTCCCGCAACGCTTCGACCGAACCGCCCACGTCGGCCTTGATGATGACGTTGAGCTCCTGCAGCTCGCCGGCCTGGATCCTCTCGTGAATGGACACGAGCGAGGTTCGCTGCCGGGAGAGACGGTGCTCGTGAGCCCGGGCGATCTGACCGCGATGCGCCGCGATTTCGCGGGCTCGCGCGTCGTTCTTCATGACCGTGAGGCTGTCTCCGGCCTGGGGCACACCGCTCCACCCCAAGACCTCCACCGGAGTGGAGGGTCCAGCCTCGTCCAGCCGTGCCCCGCGTTCGTCGCT
>JAGQHR010001056.1 GCA_020431745.1 Candidatus Eiseniibacteriota bacterium | reverse complement strand
GCGCGCGGACGGTTGTGCGTCGACTTGCATCGCCCGTCGACGCCCCTCGATCGCCGCGATCTCCCGGTGATACTCGGGATAGAGGCCGGCTACGATCTTCTCGGCCATCCAACTCGCGAACGACTCGTTGAGCCAGAGATCGTCCCACCACTTCATGGTCACCAGATCACCGAACCACAAGTGGGCGAGCTCGTGGGTGAGCGTGCCGGTGAACCGTCGCCGATCCTGAACGCCCGCCTGCGTCGCATCGTAGAGGATATTGCTCTCCCGGAAGACGATCGCGCCGGGATTCTCCATCGCGCCGTACCAGAACTCGGGCACCGCGATGAGATCGAGCTTCTCGAAAGGATAGGGGCGTCCGAAGTACTGCTCCAGAGCGTGGAGGCTCGGCGCCGTGCGCGTGACGGCGTCCTGACCGAGCGCGGATCCGCCCCGCACCGTCACCAGGCGCGCAGGAAACGGCAGTCCCTCCAGCGGCACGGTATCGAGCGGCCCCGTCGCGAGCGCCAACAGATAGGCCGGCAGCGGCGGCGTGCGCTTGAAGGTGATGGTCCGGAAGCCGCCCTGCGACTGCTCGTGTTCGATCGGCGTGTTCGAGGCCGCGAGGTGCGCCTCGGGAACCGTCACGATCATCTGATAGGGAAACTTGTACCCCGGCTCGTCCCAGCACGGAAAGGCCTCGCGGGCATCTACGGCCTCGAACTGAGTGAAGATGTAGGAATGACCGCCGGTCATCACGCGGTACATCCCGGAGGCCTGGACGTCGAAGTCGTTCGTGAAATCGATTTCGAGATGCGCCGCCCCCGGCTCCAGCGGGCGGGACAGCGAGAGCGTCAGCAGGCCGTAGGGATCGAGTTCCAAGCGCGTCCCGAGAGGCCCCGCCGCATCGCGCACGGCGATCCGGCCGATCTGCGGCCCGAGGGAGTGGAGGCGGATCGTCGACGTGGCCACCTCGACCGCCAGGTCCACCGCGACGGTCCCGGAGTAGTCCGGTCGATCGGCATCGACGGTGAGCCGAACCTCCTGAAAGACGGGAATCACCTCGTGACCGAGCTCGCCCTGGGCGAAGGTCCGCCCGATCATCGCAACAGCGAGCAACGCCGAGACACCGCAGATCGTCCGGATCTGGATCCCGTTCATCGAACCTCCTCGGGGTCACGGAAGCGGGGTCGGACGATCCTACCCGAGATCCATGCCCGGGGATATCCCCCGCGTCAAGCCGTCCGCTCCAGAAGCACGAGCACGATCCGGCCCAGATCTTCCGACGCCACCACCCGAAAGCTTCCCCAACGCCCTGCCTCGATGAGCGGGCGCGCGTAATGCGGCCCGCGGCGGTAGCGGTGATCGGTCTCGGCGACCACGATCCGATTCGACTGAGCGGCCGCGCGCGCCAGCGTCTCTTCGAACTCCTTCCCGCTGCGCATCCGATAGTAGCGGCGCTCTCCGAAAACCCCGTTGATGAACTCGCAGCTGTCCACGTTGTAGAGGATCGCCTCGTCGGTCGCACCGCGCTGCGTCTTCTCGTAGACCCACCGTCGGGCCGCGACGGAATCGCCGCTGAAGCGCGCCTGCGCCTGGGCCACCACGACCGTTCCGACCAGGGAAAGCGCGAGCAATGGGACCCAGAGGGCTC